>NZ_JAELTX010000316.1 GCF_016429065.1 Pedobacter sp. ASV17 | reverse complement strand
ATTGCCGACACCGGAACCACGCTAATCATAGCTGATTCTAAGATGGTGGACGGGTACTATGCACAGGTGCAAGGCGCCCAGAACAATGCAACGGTGGGCGGATTTACGGTGCCGTGCGACGCCGAGCTTCCGGACTTGGACCTGGATATTGGCGGCGTGTACATGGCCAAAGTCAAGGGAGCTGACATCAATTTCGTGGAAGTTGGGGGTGGCAGTGAGTTTACCGACCTGATCGTATAGATACCAATGAAAAATGCTATGAGGCTGACAGGATCGTTCTAGATTGATTCGGCGGCCTGCAGGCGACAATGGCAGGTGGTATGGGCGTTTATGGAGACATTTTGTTCAAGTCGCAGTTTGTGGCTTTCAATGGTGGCAATAATACGCTGGGAATGGCGCCACATGCGTGAGAATTGTCCGCCTCATTGGAATAATTAGAGCGAGTTTCGTTGCGGATAGATGAAAGCGCATTGTTGTGGCG
>NZ_JAELTX010000315.1 GCF_016429065.1 Pedobacter sp. ASV17 | reverse complement strand
CTGTGCATACAGTAGTTGTACTCTCACACTCACAGAAAGCTACTTCTTATTATTGCTGCGTCGCCCGGAGCTTCTTCATCTGCTCCAGTATCCTCGTCATCCGTGCATCGTCGTCGTCCTCTTGCCCCTCAACACTCACATCGTCGTCAAAATTATTCTGATCATACTCTTCATCATCTGAGGCGTTGCCGTTACGGAAACAGTACGCTTGCCTGTCGTACTCGTCTGCAGAATCGACCTCGTCTTCCGGGTAATCAGCCGTTTAGTAGTTTTCGGCTACATAGCACAGCATGTTAGTTAAAAAAAAAAAAAAGAAAAAAAAAAAACTCTCCTTTGCAAGCCAAACACAAACCTGACATACCATTTTCGTCCTCTTCATCTTCAGCCCACTCATCTTCATCGTCGTTTTGCGGCCCAAAGAACAACAAGCTCTCCTCTTCACCTTCCAGCATCAAAAAGCCCATTTCTGAAGGGTTGACAT
>NZ_JAELTX010000314.1 GCF_016429065.1 Pedobacter sp. ASV17 | reverse complement strand
TAGTATGCTCCTGACCAGTGCAAACTGCTGCCATAGTCGTGCGGGTCAATATGAGCACCCCATTCAATGAGAAGCTTAACGACAGGCGCGTGGCCTTTGGCGGCAGCCGCCTTGATTGCGGTTTCGTATGTGCCGTAGTGTGCGTGAATGTCGGCCCCCGCCTCGAGGAGTATCCGTACAGTAGACAAGTGTCCTGCCTCGGAAGCAAACTCCAGTGCGGACGACGCTATACCAGACATGCCAAAGCTTAACGCATCCAAGGCGGCTCCGCTATCGAGAAGGAGACGCACGACCTGATCATGGCCCCTGAACGAGGCTTCGCGTAACGGCCACCCATCCCGATTACTGTTGTTTACATTGGCACCTCTGTTAAGCAGAAGCCGAACAATACGCTCATGGCCTCCCTTTGCAGCCATATGGAGTGGCGTACGGCTCCAATCATGCCTATTGACGTCCGCTCCGTAATCCAAAAGGAGTTGAAC
>NZ_JAELTX010000313.1 GCF_016429065.1 Pedobacter sp. ASV17 | reverse complement strand
CTTATATAATGAGCCATTCGCAGTTTCGCTGTATAATTGCTTATACTTAGACATGCATGGCTTAATCTTTGAGACAAGCATATGACTACTGGCAGAATCAACCAGATAACTATCGTCCGCCGCGGAAAAACGGCAACCGGTGCTGCGAGCAGCGCCGGAGAGATGTCAAGTTCACTGGGTGGCGTCCGGAGACGCGCCGGGCAAAGCACCTGCGGCAGGAGCCGTGGGCGCCGTGCGAGCCGGCAATCCGCTTTCCCACTCATGTGTTCCCCAGCGAAGCCGTCGACCACACTGAGCCCGAACGGGCGGCGTGTGGCCTGGGGCACGCCAGGAGAAGGACTCAGCGCCCGACTTCAGCCATTGCGGCGTCCGGCGGGCGTGGTTGCCTTCCGTTGCTCGATGGTAGAACTCGCCAGAGGCCAGTAATCCACAGAACCCATCCCTACAGCGGCGATTGCCGGGGCATTCGTCGCCTTCAGGGC
>NZ_JAELTX010000312.1 GCF_016429065.1 Pedobacter sp. ASV17 | reverse complement strand
AGCGGAAAAGGAAGCTAAACAGGCCGCTGAAAAGGCCCGCCGAGCCGCCGAGCACGAGGCGAACCAGGCCGCTGCCCAGGCTGCCGCTGGAAGCACAGAGGACCTGGCCAAAGACAACTACGGCGACTCGACGCCGCAGACCAAGGTGGATGCGGAGCGAGTGAGCTTAAAGAACGTCGGCGACGAGCTGCTGGGCGAGACGATCAAGCTGCGGGCATGGATCCAGAACTCGCGCATGCAGGGCGCCAAGATGGCGTTTGTCGAGCTGCGCGAGGAGCGCGACTGGGCCATCCAGGGCGTAATTGCCGCTTCGGCCGAGGGCAAGCCCGTCAGCAAGCAGATGGTCAAGTGGGTTGGCTCGATCAACCTCGAGAGCTTCGTGCTCGTAGAGGGCCGCATTGAGAGGCCGCTCGACCCCGTCAAGAGCGTGCGCGTGTCCGACTATGAGCTGCACATTTCAAAGTGCTACTGCATTGCTCGCGG
>NZ_JAELTX010000311.1 GCF_016429065.1 Pedobacter sp. ASV17 | reverse complement strand
CTCCTGAAAACTGGACTTACAAGCTAACACTACGTCGTCATCAGCATCATCATCATCATCAACATTTACTTCGGGGAGTAAAATCTCCTCGTTTTCAACCCCTGTGTGGGTCACCGAATGTTGAGAGAAGGCCGCAGGCATCGGACTCGACTTTCTCGCTGCCAAGCTTGCGAATGAAGCACGAGCAATCCGCGGAGCGATATCGGGTTTCACATCATGTTTTGCTTCATTACCCTCATTACCTTCCTCGTCTACGGCAATGAAAGAGCACCATTTGCCGGCAACCTGGTACTCAACACCAAGTTTCACCGCCTCGTTTTTGGCAATATCAGACAATTGCATGGCAAATTCCTCTTTGACGAGCTTCCCGCTGGGAGATTTTGCATGATAGACCCAGCCCCGGCTTTCCTCCAACTCCTGCGTTGCCTTTTTCGCAGCGAGCTGATGAATCGTGATGCCCCTATCTTCCAGCGCAGTTATGGGC
>NZ_JAELTX010000310.1 GCF_016429065.1 Pedobacter sp. ASV17 | reverse complement strand
AAATTTTCCTCACGCCTGTCCTTCGGTACTCGCCGGTGCCACGTGTCCTTCGACTACAACGTTGTCTGTGCCTCGACGCATCGTCTGTCGTTCAGGGCGCACTTTGCGTTTTTCCTTCTTCGCCTTGCGCCATTTGATACCATACACCATTACTGCAACTGGACCTAAAGCGCTGAATAAGAAAATGACGGCAAACACCGTATAAGCCCAACTATGGCCCATGGTCCAAATCATAGGCTCAACAGCGGCGCTTGCGGCAGCCCCCACGAGACATTGATAGAGAATCCTTGCCGCTGCAGCGTTTGCCGCTTCGCTCGGACTGTTAACGGAAGTTAGCAGCTAACGAGTGGATCTAGGCGAAACCCACAACTTACTATATGTCCACCATCAACACATTCAATACTTGTGCACTGGTGACTAACCCATAACCAAGAATGGATATACAAACTGTCTCTTATACACATCTCCGAGCCCACGAGACGAATTA
>NZ_JAELTX010000309.1 GCF_016429065.1 Pedobacter sp. ASV17 | reverse complement strand
GTGTCGTCCGACCTCGGCCTTGCACAGGATGTCGTGCGTCAGCTGCACGCCGGCATCACCTGGATCAACACCTGGGGCGAGTCACCGGCTGAGATGCCAGTTGGTGGATGGAAGATGAGCGGTATCGGTTTGGAGAATGGCGAGGAGGGCATTCGTGCCTATATGCGAACCAAGAGCACGCTTGTTCAGCTGGGCAAGGGTGCCTGCGCGGGCCTTTTTGCCAAGCTGTAATAACCTCGGCCGAATCTCTTTGTTTTGTGTTTTTGTGTAATTGTTTTTATTTTATTTTTAATTGGTCGGAGCATTTGTATGGAATATGTAAAAGGCCATTTTGAAACGGACCATGAAATATTTTATATACCACATTATTAGCGGGGCAAGGCCAAGAATGTCAGCCTCACAGGAAAACAAAAATCAAACATATCAAGCATAAACCTCCTTCTTTTTTTTTTTTTGCCAAAGCTATATTCCTCATCATCAACATAGGA
>NZ_JAELTX010000031.1 GCF_016429065.1 Pedobacter sp. ASV17 | reverse complement strand
GAACATTTTTAGGATTCTTGTCGCTACTGTTTAATGAATTATAAATTGTCCATTTTAATAAAGCTGAGTTTTTAGAACCATTCTTGCTTTATTTATAGTTGTTCAATCAGCTCATCGATATTTATTCTGTTCATGTAATTGGTGTCAACAAATTTATATATAATGTTTTGATTTGTGTTTACCACAAAAACGGCAGGGACAGGGAGCTCGTAATGATTATTCTCATTGTAAGTAGATAGCTCGATTCCTAAACTACTGTAAATTGGAATAATATCATCCTGAAGCTGAATGGAAATGCCAAGTTGTTTGGCCAATAAATTGTCTCTATCTAGCAATAGCTCAAAATCTAATTGATGATTTTCTGTTAGCGTAGTGTTATAACTAGCCATTTGTGGCGCAATGGCTACAAGAGTTGCTTTTTTATCAGCTATCCGTTTAAGATTTTTTTGTAGTGCTTTTAATTCAAGGTTGCAATAAGGGCACCAGCTGCCACGAAAGAAGGCAATGATTACTTTGCCATTTTTTAGCATGTCTTTTAAAGCTACAGTTTCATGATTTGAATTAGATAGATGGAAATCAGGGAAATTCTCACCGATGTTGATGCTGTTCTCTTCAATGTTTTTAGCTTTGAAATCCTGAATAGATTTGCCAAAGGCTTCCAAAATTTCTGTAGGAAGTTGCTGGGCTAAGTTTTCATTTAGCTCTTCAATTTGCTGCTTTAAGTTTTTCATAACTTGTTTCATATTTTTGCAAAGGTTTAAAAGTAAAATCATACCTGCAATACCGCATATAATTGTCCCTATGGGATAAAAAAGTCAATTTCAAGCGTAGTTGATGGTAGGCTTCTTGAGTGGAAGAATAAAAAGATAAATAGATGAAAATAACGGAACGAGCGATAGAAGAAAAAATTTGTCCATTGGAATTTGCCGTGAATGCAATTAGTGGGAAATGGAAGGTTCCTATTGTATGGCGTATAAATGAAGGCGAAAAACGTCCAAGTGAAATGCTAAGGGGAATTGTTAAAGTGGATAGGCGGGTACTCAATCAGCAATTAAAGGAATTAGAACAGGATGGGATTTTAAATAAGAAAAGCTTTAACGAATTGCCGCCCCGCGTCGAATATTCGCTTACACCACTTGGAGAAAAACTGGTAGAAGTACTTTGGAAATTAAATGATTGGGGAGAGGTTTTGTTGGAACAGGCTCAAAAGAAATAGTTATAGCTTTTAATTGTTTCCCCAAACGCTTTCCAAAAACCTTATTAACGCAAAAAGCCCCAACTTTGGTTGAGGCTTTTCGTGATCCCGCTGGGATTCGAACCCAGGACCACTACATTAAAAGTGTAATGCTCTACCAGCTGAGCTACGGAATCTTCCTTCGTTCTAAGGAGGTGCAAATATAGAAACATCCAGTTTTACCTGCAAATAAAAAATGCTTATAAGTTGTACTGCGTTGATTTTTAGTCGAATTATTTGCAAATCGCCCATTTTTTACAACGAATAAAAGCCGCTTTAGTCTATTGAAACGTCACATTTGCGATTTTACCCTCACATTAAAATAGGCATTGTATATTTGTGCTTATGCAAAAGAGAAAAATTGTAGTCGCAGTTACGGGAGCTAGTGGAGCAGTTTATGCCAAGTTATTGTTAGATAATCTAAGCAAGCTATCGGCACAAATAGAAAAAGTAGGAGTGGTGATGTCTGACAATGCCAAAGAAGTTTGGCAGTATGAATTGGGTAACGACGACTACAAACATTATCCTTTTGACTTTTATGCCAAAACAGATTTCAATGCCCCTTTTGCATCAGGATCCGCAAAGTACGACACCATGATTATTGCCCCTTGCTCTATGGGAACTTTGGGACGCATTGCCCACGGTATTTCAAACGATTTGATTTCGAGAGCTGCCGATGTGATTTTGAAAGAACGTAGAAAGCTGGTTGCTGTAGTGCGTGACACACCTTTTAGTCTCATCCATTTACAAAATATGAAACTGGTGACTGAGGCAGGTGGTATTATCTGTCCCGCCAATCCGTCTTTTTACAGTTTGCCTAAAACCATTGAGGAGGTGGCACAAACGGTTATCGATAGGGTAATTGACTTGGCTGGATTGGAAAAGGAAAGCTACCGTTGGAACGATTAAAGGTTGTAAGTTTAAAGTAGAAGGTTAAAAGTGGCGGTTACATCTAACTTATGACTTAAAACTTACCGCAGGCAATCTACAACTAACCACATTTTCGTATCTTTGCTGCCTTAAATGAAAAAAGTAGCTTTTTATACACTGGGTTGTAAGTTGAATTTCTCTGAAACTTCAACAATAGGCAGGTTGTTCACCGATGCTGGTTACAGCGTGGTTGAATTTACCGATAAGGCAGATGTATATGTCATCAACACTTGTTCAGTAACCGACCATGCCGATAAAAAATGCAGAAAGGTCGTAAAAGAAGCACTTAAATATTCACCCAATGCCTACGTAACCATTGTAGGTTGTTATGCACAACTTAAGCCACAGGAAATTGCCGAAATTGAAGGCGTTGATATGGTTTTGGGTGCAGCCGAAAAATTCCGTATCGTAGAGTTTATTACCGATTTGACTAAACAACCAAAGGCGGTAGTACACCAACAGGACATTGAAAAGGTAAACCATAATTTTATTGCCGCTTATTCTATTGGCGATAGAACACGTACGTTCTTAAAGGTACAGGATGGCTGCGATTACCCATGTACCTATTGTACCATTCCGTTGGCTCGTGGCGGCAGCCGTAGCGATACCATTGAAAGTGTGGTGCAAAAAGCGCAGCAGATTGCGGCCAGTGGTGTCAAAGAAATTGTACTTACGGGAGTAAACCTTGGCGATTTTGGAATTAGGAACGGCAACAGGGAAGATCGCTTTTTTGATTTGGTGAAGGCTTTAGATGAAGTAGAAGGGATCGAGAGAATCCGTATTTCGTCCATTGAGCCTAATTTGCTGAGCAATGATATTATTGAGTTTGTGGCCACCTCTAAACGTTTTGTGCCGCATTTCCATATTCCTTTACAATCGGGTTCTAATAAAATTTTGGGCCTAATGAAACGTCGCTATCAACGCGAACTTTATGTGGATAGGGTGGCTAAGATTAAAGAGCTGATGCCTAATTGCTGTATTGGCGTTGATGTGATTGTTGGCTTTCCAGGCGAAACCCAACAAGATTTTTTGGATACCTACGAATTCCTGAATGGTCTTGATGTGTCTTATTTGCACGTATTTACCTATTCGGAACGTGAACAAACCGAAGCTGCGGTAATGAAAGGCAAAGTAGCTGGAAGCACTCGTTTCGAGCGTAATAAAATGTTGCATATCCTGTCTGATAAAAAACGTAGAGCTTTCTACGAATCGCAAGTGGGAGCAAACGCTCAAGTGCTTTTTGAAGACGATCAAAAAAATGGTTTCATGCATGGTTTCACTAAAAACTATGTGAAAGTAAAAGCCAAATACGATCCTTTAATGGTGAACGAATTGAAGGAAGTTAAATTGGTTGCCCTTACTGCTGATGGTGAAGTAGAAGTTGCCGAGCTGGAAACGGTTTACGCACACCACTAGGATTTACGATTTTTGATTGACGAATTACGATTTGTCATGTGTCTACGGGATTAAGAAATTAGGGGAAATGAAGACTTAATATTCTTAATTCCTTAATGTTTTAACGATTTCTTTCTTTTAATACCACACGATACCTATTTCTAAAAATGACTTTGTAAAGGCTGAAAAAGCGATTAAAAGGGGCAAAAGAATGGGCAAATTTTATATATTCGCCTAAACTTTTTACGTATGTTTCCAACCGTATCACATTTTATTTCGTATTTGTTTGGTATTGAAGTGCCACTGCCATTTAATACGTTTGGTGTATTTGTAGCATTGGCTTTTTTAGCTGCTTATTGGGCTTTTAGCAAAGAGCTTCAACGCAAGGAAGCGCTGGGATTAATTAAGTCCACAAAGCGTGTGACCATGGTGGGTGAACCTGCCACTACTTGGGAGTTAGTTTCTAATGGTATTTTTGGCTTTTTGATAGGTTATAAATTGATTTATGCGTTGCTGAACTACAAGTTGTTTGTAGCCGATTCGCAGACGGTTTTGCTTTCGACCAAAGGAAACCTGTTGGGAGGTTTAGGTTTGGCCGCACTTTTTGTGTACTGGTCTTATAAAGAAAAGGAAAAAGCTAAACTACCTATGCCTAAAAAAGTAGAGGTAACTGTTCGTCCGCATGAACTGATGAGCCATATGATTGTTTGGGCAGCCATATGGGGCTTCTTAGGGGCTAAAATATTCGATAACCTAGAGCATTGGGACACTTTCGTTAAAGATCCTATTGGTGGCTTGCTTTCTTTTAGCGGTTTAACCTTTTACGGCGGTTTGATTTGTGGGGGCGCTGCAGTACTTTATATTGCTCGTAAAAATGGCATTAAACCACTTCATATGCTTGATGTTGGTGCTCCTGGAATGATGTTGGCATATGGCATAGGTCGTATTGGCTGTCATCTTTCTGGTGATGGCGATTGGGGGATTGTGAATCTTAATCCTAAACCTTTTAGCTGGTTGCCAGATTGGTTGTGGGCCTATACTTATCCTAACAACGTAGCGGAAGAGGGAAATCCCATCCCAGGTTGTGTGGGTAGGTTCTGTAACGAACTGCCTCAACCTGTATATCCAACGCCTATTTACGAAGTAATTGCGGCGTTGTTGATTTTCTGGTTCTTGTGGAAAATTAGAACCAAAATAAACGTGCCAGGAACGATGTTCGGTATTTATATGATATTTGCTGGCGTGGAACGCTTCTTGGTAGAATTGATCAGGGTAAACTCTAAATATAACGTTGCTGGAATTCCATTTACACAGGCTGAGTTGATCTCATTGATTTTATTTATTGGGGGCATATTACTAGTCGCATATTCGTCTAAAAACAAGGATAAACTAGCAAATTATTAGCGGATGAACTACGAGTTGTTGTGTAATAAGGTAATTGCTATTGCAAGGCTTACGGGTAATTTTATCAGAAAGGAATCCATGGGCTTTGATGCTGCTAAAATAGAGTATAAGGGCCTTAATGACCTTGTTTCATATGTGGATAAAACCGCAGAGCGACAATTGGTGAAGAACTTGAAAAAGGTATTGCCTGAGGCTGGTTTTATCACTGAAGAGGATGAAACAGAAAACACCTACGATCAACCTTTTACTTGGATCATTGACCCTTTAGATGGAACCACCAATTTCATTCATGGGATTCCAACTTTTTCGATTAGCATTGCACTTTATGAAGGCTTAGAGCCAGTATTGGGGGTGGTGTATGAAATCAATAGGGGAGAGATGTTTTATTCGTATAAAGGTGCTCCCGCTTATTTGAATAACAAGGAAATCAGGGTATCACAGTCTTCTAATTTATCACAATGTTTGTTGGCTACTGGTTTTCCCTACTATCAGTTTGATAAACAGCCTCAATACATTCAGTTGTTTACTGAAATGATGCAGAAATGCCATGGTTTGCGTAGGATAGGATCGGCAGCGGTTGATTTGGCCTATGTAGCTTGTGGCCGTTTTGATGCTTATTTTGAGTATAACCTCAATTCTTATGATATGGCTGCTGGTGCGTTTTTAGTTAAACAAGCTGGTGGGCAATTGCACAATTTTTCTGGTGGCGATGAGTATTTGCAAACCCGAGAGATTGTCGCTTCTAACGGTTTAGTCACTCAGGAAATCCTGGATACGATTAAAAAGCATTTTTATTAGTTGACTTGTTCGTCATTGCTAGGGACGAAGCAATCTCTGATGTCGTTTAGATTGCTTCGTCCCTAGCAATGACGCGTATTAGTATTAGCAATGCACTTGCGTTCTACGTCATTTCGACGATAGGAGAAATCTAGCTCACAACTATTAGCGGACGGTTAGAATCATTAGAAAAAGATAGCTTTGGTTTTTAATTGTTGATGTATTTAATGCAAAGTCGTTAGATTTCTCTCTGCGTTCGAAATGACGGAAATGGGTAGGCAGTGCTTCGAAAAGACCGGGTGGGAGGGGAAGTATCCTTGCGTTCTACGTCATTTCGATAGCCTGTTCCGATTTATCGGAAAGGAGGTACGACGAAGAGAATTGAAAATCAACGAAGTTAACTCTAACGCATAGCTATTAGCCGATGGTTAGGATTAATAGAGTCATTGAAAAGTACCTACTTTCGGTTTTAAATGTTGATTTGTTTAATACATGGTCGTTAGATTTAACTTCGTTGATTTCCAATTTGCTCTGTAGCTGCTTCGCGGTCTCCTATTGTCGAAATGACGGAAAAGGGTGGTACAATACCCCGAAATGAAGGGTAGGAGAACCGTTGATATTTGCAATGACCTGTACTAGGTTGGTAGTGTCTAAGTGTTCTACGTCATTTCGAATGCAGAGAGAAATCTAACGCATAGCTATTAGCGGATGGTTAGGATTAATAGAGTCATTGGAAAGAGATTGCTAGGGTTTTTAAATATTGATGTGTTTAATACATAGTTGTTAGATTTAACTTCGTTGATTTCCAATTTACTTCGCAGCTGCGCTTCGCGGTCTCCTATTATCGAAATGACGGAGAAAGGTTGGGCAGTACTTTGAATAACGGATAAGAGGGCAAAGTGTATTCTATAATGACATAAAAAAACCGCAGTAGGTGATACCGCGGTTTTCATTATTTAACCAATGCAATTTTATAATGCTTCAGAAACAACTTCTTTTACTTCTGGCACCATACGTTGCAATAAATTTTGAATGCCTGATTTCAAGGTAATGGTACTCGATGGGCAACCACTGCATGAACCTCTTAATTCTACCGTTACCACACCTTCTTCAAATGATTTGTAGGTAATTGCACCACCATCTTGCTCTACTGCTGGGCGAACGTAATCGAACAAGATCTGTTGGATTTTAATTTCAGTTTCAGAACCTTCAAAGCTAGGTGCTTCTTCTGCTGCATCCTTAATTTTTAGTTCAGCTTCTACCGCACCTTTTACAAATTCTTTTAAAATGGCTTCAATATCGCTCCATTCTGCATCATCAGTTTTGGTGATGGTTACAAAATTACTAGCGAAGAAAACACCATTTACAAAGTTGAACTTGAAAAGTTCTTTGGCAAAAGGTGAGCTTTCAGCACTTTCTTTGGTTGCAAAATCTTCGCTGCCGTTAATTAAAAGCTTGTTTACCATGAATTTCATGGTTGCAGGATTGGGAGTTTGCTCTGTATATACGTTTATGGTCATGTCTAATCAAATTTACAAATACAAAAATATATAATTGCAATACCAAGTCATGTCTATTTTAGGTCATTTATACTCGTGGCTAGTTACTAGCGGTTAGTGATTAGTTTAAATTCTAAACAACTAAACATCTAAAAAACCAACCAACTAAAAAATGCCTGTGTAGCTGAATGGTGTAATTTGTTTCAATTCGGCCTTAATGCTATCGCTCACTTCCAAACCGTCAATAAATGCAGCAATGGTTTCGGCTGTAATTTTCTGATTAGTTCTGGTCAATGCTTTTAATGCTTCGTAAGGATTAGGATAAGCTTCTCTGCGCAATACCGTTTGAATAGCTTCGGCAACTACTGCCCAGTTGTCTTCTAAATCAGCATCAATAGCCTGTTGGTTAAGGATAATTTTACCCAAACCTCTCATGGTCGAGTTGATGGCAATTAAGGTATGCGCCATTGGCACGCCTACATTTCTAAGTACGGTTGAGTCGGTTAAGTCTCTTTGTAAACGAGAGATTGGCAATTTGGCCGCTAAAAATTCGAAAACAGCATTGGCAATTCCAGCATTTCCTTCTGCATTTTCAAAATCAATAGGGTTTACCTTGTGTGGCATGGCCGATGAACCCACTTCGCCTTCTTTAATTTTTTGTTTGAAGTAGTTTTTAGAAATATAGGTCCAGATATCGCGGTCGAGGTCAATGATGATGTTGTTGATGCGTTTTAAAGCATCGCATTGTGCCGCAAACTGGTCGTAATGCTCAATTTGGGTAGTATATTGGGCTCTGCTTAATCCTAAAACTTCATTTACAAAGTTGTTAGAAAACTCAACCCAATTAATTTGAGGGTATGCAATATAGTGTGCATTGAAATTTCCTGTAGCACCACCAAATTTTGCACCGTTAGGAACGGTTTTTAAGTTGGCTAACTGCACTTTCAAGCGTTCTACAAACACCATAAACTCTTTGCCAAGTTTGGTTGGCGAAGCAGGTTGCCCGTGAGTATGTGCCAATAGAGGTACATTTTTCCATTCTTCCGCTAGTTGGCTTAGTTTTTCGATTAATTGTTCCAAAGCAGGAACATAGCTTTCGGTTAAAGCCAGCTTGAAGGTGTAAGGGATAGCGGTGTTATTGATGTCCTGTGAAGTTAATCCAAAGTGGATGAACTCTTTGTAGGCTTGTAGGTTCAATCCATCAAATTTAGCTTTGATGAAATATTCAACCGCTTTCACATCATGGTTGGTCACGCTTTCGGTGTCTTTCACACTTTGTGCGTCCGCTTCGTTAAACGATTGGTAAATGTCTCTCAACTGTGGAAACAAGTTTTTGTCGAAACTTTCAGTCCCTGGCAAATTGGCTTCAACCAAGGCAATGAAATATTCTACCTCTACCAAAACACGATATTTGATTAATGCGTACTCAGAAAAATAGTCGGCAAGTTTAGCGGTAGTTTTTCTGTAACGGCCATCAATTGGAGAAATAGCTTGTAGAGGAGATAAAGTCATATTTTGCTGATTTTTATTAAGATGTGCAAAGTTAACATTTGTTGGCTATTAACATAGCCGAAAAAGCAAATTGACTAATGCAGCACTATAATAAAGCAGTTTAGTGACTTTAAAAGAGCTCGGCACATTGATAGCCCAGTTTTTTAACACTTTCCACTACTTTTCGAGATGAAATGCGTTTTCCCTCAATGCGTAATATTCGGTCGCAGTCTTGCAAATCAAAGTTAAATTGACAACCGAAAACCAGTTCCTGTAAACAACGCATAATGTAGCTGGCATCTTTTGGACAGCCTACATTGGTCTTGAAAATTTTAATATCATTCATCATTGGATTAGAAAGTTTACTTTTTGTTTTTTGCAAAAGGATTAAAGGAAACACCTAAGTTTAAATACATAGCACCATTTGGTTTGGCTTCGAAAAGATAGTTGTCAAATGATTTGCTCTTTTCAAATACCCGTCCCGAAGTAATGCTTTTATAGCCTGTTTTAACGGTTCCTATAAATGAACCACCGAAATAATGTTCGTAGATAGCTCCCGAGTTAATTTCAACCTGTCTAAATTCGTGGGTTCCTGAGGAACGGTTGAATTGGTAAAGGTAAAGCCCCGTTCCATCAAGTTCACTACCAAGGGAAATCCTGCCATTGCCAAAAACTTCCTTTTTGAGTAATAATCGCTGTGGCAATACCACATCAAGAATCCAATCACCTTTGAATTTATGTTCGTAAGAGAAGGTTGGGATGACTGGGATTTGCGCACTAGGGTCAACAATACCTACTAGGCCCAAGGTCATTTTGGTTTTTAAGTTGGCTTTCAATATCATGGTAGCCGTTAATAAGCCTTTTACCCTTTCGAAGTTTTTCTGGCTGCCGTCAACTACTACAGAACCTGAATAGACCACCATTTTGTCTAAAAGCTTGGCGAAATAGCCAAAGTTTAGGGAGGTGGTATGGTAATGATAGGTATTTTTGGTAATGGTTTGCAACTGGTCGGTAGGGTTGGTGTATGCCGTAGTAGCGCCAATGTGCCGATAGCTAAATGACCCGCCCAGCGACCATCTTCTTTTTTGAATGAAGTTTTGGTTGAGGTTGATCTTTGTTTGGTACATGTTGGTGATTTCGCCAGTAGTTTGTGGACCATTTAATAAACTAGAATTGAATTTATGGGAGGCCAGCTGATAGTGCTCAATATTGAGTACTCGGGTTGAGGGGAATTTATCGGCCACGTAGGCGGTGATTTTTTCAGGAATGCTATCTTTTTTTTGCCCAAAACAAGGGCTACATATCAACAACAAAACAAAAGATAGAGGTGTGTTTTTCTTGGAGGTAAGGATTTTTGGGAGCGGTCTTGGGGCGTGCTTTGTTAATCTTAAATGCATTTTTTGTTTTTATTGCAAAAAAGAAGAAAGTCTCACGTGTTTTATTTCTTTTTATACCAAGCTTGCTTTTTTTTATACCAAGTAGGGTTTGGTATAATTTTAATGCCATTTCGTATAATTTATGTCGATGCCACGTTTTTTATATCGCTATTTTTGAGGCGATTTGAATATGAAAGACTATTTTTCTATGGATGATACCTCAAGGGCTTTTCAAAATAAAAAGCTGATCAGTTTTTTAATTGACAAGAACTACGGGTATGTGAGGCACGCCATTATGTTGCTCAGTTTGTTGCTCATATTGTTCAATGCCAAATCTATCAATGATTACAGTGGTAGTTATGAGCAATATAGTTTGTTGGTCTATTATTCGGTCATCGTTTTTTTGGTATATGTCAATATTTATTTATTGGTGCCCGTCTTTTTCTTTAAGGGCATGTATTTGGCTTATTTAACGGTGTTGATGGTGTTGTTGGCCTTGGTATTGTCTATCATGTTTTCGATGATGGAAAAATATTTTGAGCCCCATCGTATTTTAGAGCGGCACCCCATAAGCTTAACGAGAACGATTATTTCTGGAATTGTGTTTTTTGTGCCTTTTATCATGGTGTCAACTACGATTAAATTGGTACAACGTTGGATTAAGGATAACGAGCGAATTAGCGAATTGAAAAATATTACCTTAAGGATGGAGCTCAATGGACTTAAGAACCAGATCAATCCTCACTTTTTGTTCAATATGCTCAATAATGTGAATACTTTGGTAAGGGTAAATCCGCAAAAGGCTTCGTTGGTAATTTTGAAATTATCCGATTTTTTGCGCTACCAGCTTTATGATAACGATGAGGAATATACCAGTTTAAGTGCAGAGCTGGATTTTCTGTCTAATTTTCTGAATTTGGAAAAAATAAGGAGAGATGATTTTACTTTTGATATTGATGTGAACCACGGAGATAGGACCATTTTATTGCCACCCAATCTATTTACTACTTTTGTAGAAAATGCGGTAAAGCACAGTGCCGATGCGACCGGTGGACATAGCTACGTGCATTTACTGATCGTAGCTGATGAGCATCGTTTACATTTCAGGTGCATTAATTCAATTGTAAGTGAGATAGATTTAAGACCTCAAATGGCGAAGGGAGGAATGGGATTGGCCAATATCAAAAGAAGGTTGGAACTGCTTTATGCCAATAATTACCATTTAACGTCGGAAACATCGGCCAAAGAACACGTGGTAAATTTAATCATTCCAATATGACCTGTATCATTGTAGATGATGAGCCGTTGGCCAGAGAGGGCTTACATGCGCTGATAGAAGAGGTTTCGGATTTAGAAATCGTTGGGAAGTTTTCGAGCGCTTTTTTGGCTTCGGATTTTTTGGCAAGGAATGAAGTGGACCTGATTTTTTTGGATATTCAGATGCCCAAGGTGACGGGTTTGGAATTTGCCGCCCAAATACCCAAGCAAACTTTAATTGTTTTTACCACGGCCTATGAGCAATATGCTTTAAAGAGTTATGATTTGAATGCTTTTGATTACTTGTTAAAGCCCATAGGTATTGAACGTTTGGCAAAAACTATTGACAAAGCACAAGCTTATAAGAAATTGCTAGCAGCTAAAATACCTAAAAACGCTTTAGAGGTGGATGATGAGGAATACTTGTTGATTAAAGCGGATAGAAGGCAGTATAAAATCAACTTTAAGGATATCCAGTTTATTGAGGGGCTTAAAGATTATGTGATTGTTTACAGCGGGAGCCAAAAACTAATTACGGCCATGAACTTGAAGAATATTCAACGTAAAATAAGTTCGGCTAGTTTTTGTAGGGTAAGTAAATCCTACATTGTAAATATTGATCATGTGGCATCGTTTGATGCACGTACGATATACATTGACCAGTTTGAAATTCCTATTGGTGAAATTTACCGTATGGATTTTTTGGAGCGCTATTCGTTGAAATTTAGTCAGGGACGAAAAGCCTAGTATTTATCAGAAAGGTCGTAAAATGAAAAAGCCCCGTATCCCGCAGGTGCGGGACGGGGCTTTTTTATACTTTCACTAAATTTTGGCTTAGTGTTTTACAGTTGAATCAACAACAGTAGTGTCAGTTTTAACAACTGTATCTTTTACAGTAGTATCAGCAGTTACAGTAGTGTCAGAACCGATAGTGTCAGTACCTTCAGCTTTTTTCTCAGAAGAACAAGCTACTACAGTTAAAGATAATGCTAAAGCTAAAAAGCCAAATTTGAATAAGTTTTTCATTTTAATTTTGAGTTTAAACTATTGTATAATTAATTAATTGCTATTTAATACGGCAATCATTAAAAGGTAACCCAATAAAAATATAAAAAATTGAATTTTATTTTAACTATCTGTTTTTCAGTGAAATAAAATTTGTTTTTGAGCCCTGCACTTGCGGGATGGGTTTTTTAAGGTTACCTCATTTTTGGATATAAAAAAAGCCCCGTACGGACGGGGCTTTTATATTTTTTCAACTATCGACTAGTGTTTTACAGTTGAATCAACAACAGTAGTATCAGTTTTAACAACTGTATCTTTGATAGTAGTATCAGCAGTTACAGTAGTGTCAGCACCGATAGTGTCAGTACCTTCAGCTTTTTTCTCAGAAGAACAAGCTACTACAGTTAAAGATAATGCTAATGCTAAAAAGCCGAATTTGAATAAGTTTTTCATTTTAATTTTAGTTTAAACTATTGTAATAATTAATTAATTACTGATTAATACGGCAATCATTAAAAGGTAACCCGATAAAAACATTAAAATTTTAATTTTTTATTAACTGCTTGTTTTTTAGTGAGATAAAATAGTTTTCGAGTCCCGCACTTGCGGGACGGGATGGGACTCTTTTATTTTTTCAACTATTAACTAGTGAGCAGCTGGAGTAGCTTTGGTCGTGTCGGTTTTAGCGGTGGTATCCGCTGCTTTAGTGGTGTCAGCAGCAGTAGTGTCAAGTACAGTAGTATCACCAGGATTATCAGTGCTTGCGGAATTGTTTTTTGGAGTACAAGCCACTGCAGCTAAAGATAATGCCAATGCTAAAAAGCCAAATTTGAATAAGTTTTTCATGTTCATTTTGAGTTTAAATTTTGTGATTAATTGTTGTTTAATACATCAATTTTCAAAAGGTAACACAAGAAATAGGTAGAGATAATATTTTGTAACTATCTTTTTTATAGATGGTTATATTTTGTTTTGAGGATTTTTTTATGGTTTGCTTCATAAAAAAAAAGCCCCGTATCTCGCATATGCGGGACGGGGCTTTTTATACTTTGTTTCAACTATCGACTAGTGAGCAGCTGGAGTAGCAGCTTTAGTAGTATCAGCTTTAACAGTAGTGTCAGCTTTAACAGTTGTATCAGCAGCAGTTGTATCAACTACAGCAGTATCAACAGCAGCAGTGTCAGTACCTTCAGCTTTTTTCTCTGAAGAACAAGCAACTACAGTTAAAGATAATGCTAAAGCTAAAAAGCCGAATTTGAATAAGTTTTTCATTTTAATTTTCTGATTTAATAATTAATTAATTTTACATCTTAATGCCGCAAAGGTAAAAAGGTAACCTCATGTTTTTAAAAAAAAATAAAAAAAAGTTTTCAACGATTTTTACGGGTTACTATTTAGACACTTTGGTATTAAAATGTGTGTTTTTTATATAGACGGGAGTGCGATAAACCCGATTGTAGCGAGCATCCCGCAAGTATGAGGGATAAAGCGAAAAGCGGGACGGTATTGACATAATGGTACCAAAATTGCTTTTCTGGAAAACAACGGCGGGCATGCCTAAGGGTGGCTTGCGATTTTTTTGATTATTATTGGGTTACCATTTGATTTTAATTGTATTAATAGGTGAGTATAAAGTTTAGCAGTGATATACCAACAGATAGAGAAGTTGTACTAGGAATACTCAATAACTCGGTAGAGGCTTTAAATAAGTTGTATTTGGCGTATTTCCCTATGGTGTTGCAGTTTATTTTAAATAACAGCGGCGACGAGGACGATGCCAAGGACGTTTACCAAGAGTCCATTATAGTGCTTTATAATAAGGTGCGTAGCGGGAATTTTGAGTTGAGCAGTAAGTTGAAGACCTATATTTACTCAGTAAGTAGAAGAATTTGGCTAAAAAAACTTACTCAACAAAGTAGAAAGACCAATAACATTGCTGATTTTGAGGATGTATTGGCCGTGGATGATAATGTGGAGCTGCATGAGGAAAAGGATATGCAGTTTGATAAAATGAAGGTGGCGCTGGACAGTTTGGGCGAACCTTGTAAAACCATCATCCAGGATTTTTATATCCATAACCATTCGATGCAGGAGATTTGTGAGAAGTTTGGGTATACGAATACAGATAATGCAAAGACACAGAAGTACAAGTGTTTGCAGCGGTTAAAGAAATTATTTTTTCAATCATAGGAAATGAGAAACGAGATAGAACTTGAAGCTATTATTGAAGATTACCTGAAAGGTAAACTTACGGCAGAGGAGCGCGTGGCGTTTGAACAGTTGCGCGGCAATGATCCCGTGGTTGACCATAAGGTAGTGGCCCATAAGGTTTTTTTAGATTCGATGGCGCAATATGCACATGTAGTGAAGCTAAAAGAGCAGATGGACGCTGCGCACTCGCAAATTGATGTGGCGGCCTTGGCTGAAAACTTAAGACCTCATCCTTCTAAGCTGGTTAAATTATGGCGTAACAATAGATCAGCAGTGGCTATTGCAGCTTCGTTTATCTTGTTGGCGATGGTTTCGCTGTACTCGATACAAAGTAACAATAAACAAGCAGGTACTTTTGAGGCCATGAGCAAGGATATGGCCAGACTTAGAAGTACTCAAAATACTTTGATCCGCGATATTAAAACCAGAGAGGCGAACAATAACAGCAATAATAATAATAACAACAACAATGCAAGATTTGGAGGAACTGGTTTCGCTATTTCTGGCAACGGTTATATTGTTACCAATTATCACGTGGTTCGTGGTGCAGATTCGGTTTACGTGCAAAATAGTAATGGTTCTTATAAAGCGAAATCGTTTTATAGCGATCCTGTAAACGATATTGCCATTCTGAAAATTAGCGATAAGCGTTTTGAAAGTTTACCTGCGCTACCTTATACCATTAAACGTGGTACTTCTGGTATTGGCGAATCGGTATTTACTTTAGGTTTCCCTAAAGATGATATTGTATTGGGAGATGGTTATGTAAGCTCAAGAAACGGTATTAACGGTGATACTTTGGCTTACCAAGTAGCTATTCCGGTAAACCCAGGTAATAGTGGCGGCCCATTGTTAGATAATAGTGGTAATGTGGTAGGTATTATTAACGGAAAGGAAAATAAAACCGATGGTGCAACTTTTGCCGTGAAATCTAAATACATTATGGAAGCCTTGAATGCTGTTCCACAGGATTCGTTAAGTAGAAAAGTTTCTTATGGTAAGAAAAGCAGCTTGCGTGGTTTGAAACGTAATAAACAAGTGCAAAAAATGCAGGATTACGTATTCATGATTAAAGTGTATAACAACAACTAGTTTTTACAATTAATATAGTTGAAGCCCCGAAGCATTAGGTTGTTTTCGGGGTTTTTCTTTGGGATGAGGTTTTTACTAGCCACAGATGCACAGATTTATTTATGCTATTGATTTTGCTATGTGTCTATGTGGTTATATTTTTTTAATGAACCACATAGACACATAGGGGTATTGTTCTACGATTATAGTGTCTGTTTGTTAGGAGCAGTCGCCAAGGCCGATTTTAGTAGAACGAAGGGCTTTGCTGGGCTAGGGGATTACAAAAAAAATATCAGTGTATCTGTGGCAAAATAACTGTAGCAACATATGCAGATTTATCTAAATGTTATCTGTGCATCTGTGGCTAATTAACTATATTTAGCTATGGAATTTGGAAGAGTTGAACCCAGTGAAATTAATCATATAGATTTTACCTTGCCACCAGATGGCGAACAAACTAAGCTCACCTTAAAAGGTAAGCCTGTTGATGACCCGAAGTTTTTTGTGGGTTGCGCTAAATGGGGCAGAAAGGAATGGGTGAATTTAATTTATCCAGCTAAAACCAAAGAGAAAGACTTTTTAGGGGAGTACGTAAAGCATTTTAACTCCATAGAGTTGAACGCGGTTTTTTATGGTATCCCTAAGGAGGAGCAGATTGTGAAGTGGAAGGAAATGGCAGATCAACGTCCAGATTTTGTGTTTTGCCCTAAGTTTTCCAGGGCCATTACCCATATTAAACGTTTGAACAATGCACAAGCTGAAACAGATTTGTATTTGAAAGCCATTAGTGCTTTTGGAGATAAACTAGGCCCTTGTTTTTTGCAATTGGGCGATAATTTTGGCCCTAAGAATTTCGATGCCATGCATCAGTATTTAAAGGCTTTGCCAAGAGATTTGAATTTGTTTTTGGAAGTGCGCCATGAGGATTGGTTTGCCAAACCTGATGATCGTAAAGCCTTATTCTCGCTTTTAGCGGACCTTAAAATAGGCGCAGCGATTACTGATGCTAGTGGTAGACGTGATTGTGTGCATATGGAATTGCCTACACCTAAGGCATTTGTTCGTTTTGTGGGTAATGGTGGCCACTTTTTGGATAGTTCAGATAAGAAAAGGGTGGACGATTGGGTGGTACGTTTGGAGGATTGGTTGGATAGGGGACTGGAGGAAATCTACTTCTTTTTGCACCAGCACGATGAGAGCGATACCCCGATTATTGCAGATTATACCATCGAAAAGTTCAATCAGAAATTGGGCAGTAAACTGCCTCGTATCAATTTCCTAGGTGGGCAGGGAGATTTGTTCTCTTGATTTTTTCGTAACTTGAAAATATAATTAACCGATTTTTCATTTAAAAAATAATACCATGAGTATAAGAATAGGCGATATCGCTCCAAATTTTAAGGCTATAACATCTATAGGCGAGATAGACTTTTATGAATACCTAGGCGATAGCTGGGGAGTTTTGTTTTCACATCCCGCAGATTATACACCTGTTTGTACCACAGAATTGGGTAGAACAGCTGCTTTAAAGGGTGAATTCGATCAAAGGAATGTAAAAGTTTTAGCGTTAAGTGTTGATCCTGTAGACTCACATTTGGGATGGATTAAGGATATCAACGAAACCCAAAATACAACGGTAGATTTCCCAATTATTGCTGACTCGGACAAAACGGTAGCGAACCTTTATGATATGATTCATCCAAATGCTTCGGAGACTTTAACGGTACGTTCGTTGTTTGTGATAGGACCTGATAAAAAGGTAAAGCTCATCATCACTTATCCTGCTTCGACAGGTAGAAACTTTAACGAGGTGTTAAGGGTGATTGATTCGTTACAGCTTACCGCAAACTATAGCGTAGCTACGCCTGCTGATTGGAAAGATGGAGAGGATGTAATTGTGGTAAACAGTATCAAAACTGAGGATATTTCCGCCAAGTTTCCTAAAGGGCACAAAGTGATTAAGCCTTATTTAAGGACTACGCCTCAGCCCAATAAATAAGTACAGGCATTTGTATTAAAAAAGAAAGGCTCCCAATATTGGGAGCCTTTCTTTTTATGGTTGATGACGTGATGTTTATTTTACACCGTGCATCAGTTTTTTAACAATTGGACCTAAGGCAAAGGCCAATAAAGATGCGGCTAATGAAACACCTGTAAGTGTCCAGAAGAAATAGCTATAGCCTTTTTCGCCCGCTATGCTTTCTGAAACCTCACCAAATATACCTGCTAGCTTGTTACCAATAGCTACTGCTAAATACCAAACGCCAAACATGATGGCAATCATGCGGCCCGGTACCAGTTTACTTACATAAGAAAGTGCTACTGGTGATACGCAAAGCTCGGCCATGGTATGGAATAAGTAAACAAATACCAACCAAACCATGCTTACCGAAGCTGATTTAGCTCCCGCAGGGATAGAGGCTGCACCGAAGGCCACAAACGCCATTCCGATTGCCAAGAACAACATACCGATGGCATATTTGTTATTTGCTGATGGGTTGCGTTTACTGCTCCACCATTTAGAGAACAATGGGGCTAAGGTGATGATGAAAAGTGAGTTTAAGATACTGAACCAACTTGCATTTACCTCTGTAGCGGCAACTTTTGAAGTAATGGTTGCTTTGATAGGAGAGGTTTGGTTAGCGTCGTATTTGATGTTGTGGTTAATCAAAATTTCTTTGGTGTCACCAACTTTTAACAAATCTTTTTCGCCTTTGGCTAATTTGATTTCTCTTTTAAGTGTTTGTCCTGCGGCATTGGTGAATTCAATTTCGGCATAGCTTACTACGGTACCAAATGCACCTGGTTTTTCGCGGTCAATAATGTTGCTTATTTTACCAGTAAATACATCACCAAGATAGTTTTTGTCTTTGTCTACTAAAGCGTTGTTTTGAACCGTAGTTTTCTCATCAGCTTTATAGAATGAAGTCCGCTCAATATCTAAAATGGCAATCTCTTGGTTATCCTTATAAGATTCAGATGAAACTACTTTTTCGTTGTTCACCACGCCACTTAGGTTTTTGTATTGAACATTGTATGAAGTAGACTTATATTCGTTAGTTACCATCCAAATGGCAATTCCCCAGATGATCAAGAAACTGAAACCTAAAATGAAGTTGGATAATTTGTACTTATTGAAGGTTTGTCCGAACAATTTAAAGAGTACCCAAGTAATGATGGCCAAAGGACCAATGGTAATTAATGAGTTAACAATTTTGAAAATAGTACCTGAAGTTCCTTCTAAAATTCTTTGCGTATAATCTTTAGCAAATAGGGTTAATGAACCTGGTGCTTGCTCAAATATCGACCAGAAAATCATGGTAATGATGGCAAAAAACACAATGGCCATCATCCTGTCTTTAAGTACTTTGTCGTATCTGTTAATTCTGGATACCAATAGGATTAAAAACAGTACCAAAGCGGTTAAGATGATAAAATTGCTACCATCAACGCCAAATAGACTGAAACTGAATAAGTTTGTTGTTCCTTCAGAGATTTTATTAACAGGGTCGTTTAAAATCCAAGCCAAACCTAAGCCAACACATAGTACAATTAATACCATGTGAAAACGTGTAAATGGATTTAATTTGCCACCTTCTTGTTCTACCGAAGCTGCTGCTGTTTTTTCTTCTGCGGTTGCTTTAACAGGTTTTAAACCTATGTTTCCGAAAATATTTTGTGCAAACCAGAACTGTAATAGGCCAAATAGCATGAAAATACCTGCTACTCCAAATCCCCAACTCCAACCAATTTTTTCACCTAGATAGCCACAAAGCATGATTCCGAAAAATGCGCCCGCGTTTACGCCCATGTAGAAGATGGTGTAAGCGCCGTCCTTTTTCTCAGGAAAGTCTTTGTACATTTCTGATACAATAGAGGTCATGTTGGGTTTAAAGAAACCACTACCAAACACCAAGAAAACCAAACCTGCATAAATAAAGAATGAGGTTTCTAGGGCCATAAAGGCGTGTCCCATGGTCATTAATAATGCGCCTACCACTACGGCCCAGCGAATACCAATTACTTTATCGGCAAAATAGCCGCCAAGCATTGTAGAAAGGTAAACTAATGCAGTATAGGTTCCGAAAATGGCTAATGCATGTTCTTTTGGCCATCCCCAGCCGCTATCTAAAACAGAAGCGCTGAAAAACAAAACCAATAGGGCTCGCATTCCATAGTAGGAGAAACGCTCCCACATTTCGGTAAAGAAAAGTACAAAAAGCCCCGATGGGTGCCCTAATACCTTACTTTTAAAAAAATCGTTTGGATTTTCTGCAGTATTTGTTTGCATAGATTATTTAATAAGTTAGTCTTAGTTTTTTAAAAAAAATTGGTGCAATATAGGCGAATACATTTACATTTCAGCAAAAATTAATGTTTGCCCTTTTGGAAAAGTGTCGTCGCTTTACGCGGAGTGCTGTATAATTCGTCTAAATTAGAAGCGTCGTTTCTCACTTCCACATTCTCTTTCAAATATAACCTTGGATAGCTAATGGCGTAACCGTCAAAGCTTAAGTCGGAAGCATAATATTCGAAGTTGCCTTCCATGTTGGCTTCAAAAGGAGCCAAGTGGTCAAAAACAATCATGTTTACTTTTTTGTCAAAAGCTAAAGTCATGGAGTTCTTCTTGGCATACTCAAAAACTACCCTGTTTTTAATGGGTACTTTTCTGCTGAGCTCAAAAACATTCTTGCCAAAAATGGCGTCGTCTTTTTCGAAGGATAAGATCTCGATGACTTTCTTGTTGGTCTTCTCGTTATTGCCCTTCCATCCCAATAAAATATAATAAGGGTTTTTGCCAGGATAGGTTACGGGAATGATGTCATAATAACGGGCACCATACCATTTCTTTTGGTTGGTAATGATGTTGTCGTCGGTAAAGGTTTCCGTAGCGTCATTCAGCGGGATCAGCTTCAAAGAACCATCTTTGGTGGCCAGTTGGATGGTGCCGTAAAATTTATAGCCACCATCGGTAAGTGGAACCGACCAAGTGAATATCCTGAACGTAGGGGCGTTGAGCACCGTTACGTTAGCAAGGGAATCGAAATTGAATTGAAAGGAGTAAGGGGTTTTTAAGGCACTGATGAGTTTTTTAACAAACATGGTGTTGTAGGCTGCCCGTTCTACATCATCTTTAACACTTACCGTCGAATCGCTATAAGCCGAAAGGGTGTCTTGGATTTTTAGCAATTGGGGCAGTTTAGTAGGTGCTATGGATTGTTGGGCTTTTAAGTTCCCTGCCATCAAGCACACTACTAAAAGTGAAAAAAATGTCTTCAAAAAACTGCTTTGCATTATTTAAACCTTGTTAACGAAGATTTTCTATAACTATTGCGCTAGCGCCACCGCCACCATTACAAATTCCGGCAACGCCTATTTTTCCATTGTTTTGAGACAATACAGATAACAGCGTTACCACTATTCTGGCACCAGAAGCACCCAGCGGGTGACCAATGGCTACCGCGCCACCATTCACGTTCACTTTGTCGCCATTAAGGTCCAAAGCTTGGTTATTGGCTAAAGATACCACCGAGAAAGCTTCGTTGATTTCAAAATAATCTACTTGCTCTTTGGTGATATTTGCTCTTTGCAAGGCCAAAGGAATTGCTTTAGAAGGTGCGGTAGTGAACCATTCTGGGGCTTGTTGGGCATCGGCATAAGCCAATACTTTTGCTAATGGGGTAAGTCCTAGTTCTTTTGCTTTTTCGGCACTCATTAAAACTAAGGCAGCTGCACCGTCATTTAAGGTTGAGGCATTTGCTGCGGTTACGGTTCCGTCTTTTTTGAAAACAGGTTTTAACGCAGGGATTTTGTCGAATTTTACGGCTGCTGGTTCTTCATCGTTGGCAAATAAAGTGATTTCTCCTTTTCTGTCCTTGATTTCTACCGCAACAATTTCGTCTTTGAACTTTCCGTCGCTTTGTGCTTGTTGCGCTCTTTTGTAAGATTGGATGGCAAAGTTGTCTTGGTCTTCACGGCTGATGTTGCAAGTTTCGGCACAAAGTTCAGCTGCCGAACCCATGTGATAATCGTTGTACACATCCCAAAGGCCATCTTTTATCAAGCCGTCGGTAATTTGTCCGTGTCCTAAACGGTAGCCGTTTCTGGCTTTGTCCAAGTAGTAGGGAACGTTGCTCATGCTTTCCATTCCTCCCGCAACAACAATTTCATTTTGCCCCAAAGCAATGCTTTGTGCTGCTAGCATGATGGCTTTAGTGCCCGATGCACAAACTTTGTTGATGGTGGTGGTTGGTAAATCAGGTAAGCCAGCGTACTTTGCTGCCTGTGTAGCGGGCGCCTGACCTAAATTGGCCGACAATACATTGCCCATGTACACTTCATGTACTAATTCTGGTTTGAGACCAATTCTTTCTAAGGCACCTTTAATGGCAAAACCACCTAATTGTGTAGCCGAAAATCCTGAAAGTGAGCCGCCAAAACTACCAATAGGAGTTCTAACCGCTGATACGATAACTACTTCTTTCATATAGTAATGTTTATATTATATTTGGTTGGCGCAATTTAGGGATAATCTTTAAAATACTGCCACAAGCCACGTTTTATTTACGTTAGCTACACATTGTCATCACCCGTTTTCCTATTGGCTTTTTTCCTATGGGATTTTACCGCCTCGTTCAGCAAAAATTCAATTTGACCGTTGGTGCTCCTAAATTCGCTGGCCGCCCAAGTCTCTATCTCTTTGAGCAATGTGGGACTTATCCTCAATGCAAATGCTTTCTTATCTTTCTCGGGCATTGTTTTTATCATTAAAAGATGATGTGTCCCTTGGGCTTGTATGCCAAATAACACATCGAATTTCTATTAATTGTAAAGCGTACCAGTATTCACTACAGGTTGTACGTTTCTGTCGCCACAAAGTACCACTAATAAATTACTTACCATGGCCGCTTTTCTTTCTTCGTCTAAGGTGACGATATCTTTTTCCGATAATCGTTCCAAAGCCATTTCTACCATGCCTACGGCACCTTCAACAATCAGTTTACGGGCAGCAATTACGGCGGTGGCTTGTTGGCGTTGCAACATGGCACTGGCAATTTCCTGGGCATAGGCCAAATGTGAAATTCTGGCTTCTATCACTTCAATGCCCGCTCTTGATAAACGTTCGTTCAATTCTTCTTCCAGTAAGGCATTAACCGTTTCGGCACCATCTTTAAGGGTAATGCCTGCATCTTCATCTTCCAAATTATCATAAGCAAAACTGTTGGCCAAATGTCTTACTGCGGCCTCGCTCTGTATGCTTACATATTGGATATAATCCTCTACTGAAAAGCTGGCTTTGGCCGTTTCCTGTACTTGCCACACTACTACAGCACCAATTTCAATAGGATTGCCCATTTTGTCGTTTACCTTTAATTGTTGGCCATTGAGGTTTCTGGCTCTTAATGATAGTTTTTTCTTTGAGGTGAGGGGATTTACCCAAAAGAAACCGTCGGATTTAACGGTGCCTACATATTTGCCAAATAGGGTTAATACTTTAGATTCGTTAGGGTTCACAATAATCAATCCTGGTAAAACCAAGATGAAATCTACCAATAGCACTGCTGCGGCCCAGCCAAACTGGCGAATGGCCATTAGGTAAATGCCTGCAGCTAGTAATACAATAAAAACGCCTAAGGTAAGGTAGCCTGATGGTGGTCTGATGATTTTTTCTGTTTGCATGATTGATATTATTTTGATATCAAATATAAATTAAAAATTTGAAAAAAGAAATGCTTTTTTGAGCCAGAAATTTGTTTCTGTGAGTTGCTTTGTAGGCTATTGCAGAAATAAATACTAATTTTGATTGAAATAAAGGATTACAATTTTGGCCAAGATTAAAAAGAACTCGCACAAAATACTTTACCGCAAGTATTCATCTAACTTAAAGTATGTGATGATGGCGGTATGTGTGTTGATTATTACACTTTATTTACCCAAGCAACCACGGTTCAGATATGAATTTGAGAAGGGTAAAACTTGGTTGAACAAAGACCTGGTTTCGCCATTTAGCTTTGCCATTTTAAAAACGCCACAACAAATCAATCTTGATAAAAAAACAGTGCTGGAAAATGTCCTGCCCATTTATGAGTATCAGGAAGATGTATTTAAGGACCAGAGCGATGCTTATTTGAATGAGTTCGATGTGAAATGGAAATCTAATACTTTAAATGATCGAGATAAGGAAATCAATAGGCAACGTTCGCATCAAATCCTGCAATCTATTTATAGCAAAGGCATTATTGATATCAACCCCAAACATCAAAAAGGACAAAATTATTACGATTTCTCGCTGGTGCGAAACAACGTTTCTACCAAAAGCAATTCGCAAGATGTTTTTACGACAGAAACAGCACTTGCTTATTTGAAAGCTAGTTTTAAAACCACTGAGCCCGAAATTGCCAAAGCGGTATTTGATTTGACAGAAAGTCATCTCAAACCTAATATTATATTTAATGAAACCTTAACGGCTACGGTGCAGAATAATGCATTGAACAGCATTTCGACTACTAAGGGAATGGTGCAAAAGGGCGAGCTGATTGTGGCTAAGGAAACGGTAATTGATGAAGAGGTTTATCAAAAACTGGTATCCTTTAGGGAAAACTACGATGCGCAAACCAAAAGTGTAGGCGACGATAAATTGGTGTTTTTAGGACAGGTGTTGTTGGTAGGGTTTATTGTAACGCTTTTAATGGTGTTCCTTTACCTTTTTAGAAAGGATATTTACGCGGATAACCGCCAGCTTTCTTTATTGTTGCTGGTGATTACCTCGATGTTGCTGGTGCTTACGTGGTCCATCAAATTCAACCTGTCTAATCTTTACCTGCTCCCTTTCTGTATTGTGCCTATTATCATTAGGATATTGTTTGATACGAGGCTGGCACTGAACCTACACTTGTTGGTGATTTTGATTGCTGGATTTTTTGTGCCCAACAGCTTTGAGTTTGTGTTTTACCAAACCACTGCGGGTATGGTGGCCATTTATAGCATCAAGAATTTGGTGAAACGTGAGCAATTGCTTATCTCGGCTTCCTTCATATTGAGTGCTTATTTCGTTTCCTTTGTGGGCATTGCCTTGCTTAGGGAAGGTTCGCTAACGCATATCGAATGGGCTAATTTCTTGCCTTTCGTGTTCAGTGTGCTTTTATCATTGTTGGCTTATCCATTAATTTATGCCTTTGAAAGGGTTTTTGGAATCACTTCTGATGTAGCGCTGATCGAATTGACCAATACCAATAACAAATTGTTGAGGGAGCTTGCTTTTAAGGCGCCAGGTACTTTCCAACACTCGTTGCAGGTGGCCAATTTAGCCGAAGCAGCAATATTTAAAATAGGAGGGAACGCTTTATTGGTAAGGGCAGGGGCTTTGTACCATGATATTGGTAAGATGGAAAACCCGCAATACTTTATTGAAAACCAAACGGGGCAGAGTCCACATGATAAATTGCCTTATGAGCAGAGTGCGCAAATTATTATTCGTCACGTGCACAAAGGTATCGAGATTACCAGAAGACATAAGTTGCCAGAGTCGGTGATTGATTTTATACGTACACATCATGGGAATACCCGAGTGGATTATTTCTATCAATCGTTCTTGAAAAATTCGCCAGAGAAATTTATTGATGAGAATATTTTCCGCTACCCTGGACCTATTCCATTTTCGAAAGAAACGGGTGTTTTAATGTTGGCCGATTCGGTGGAAGCTGCCTCAAGAAGTCTGAAAAATCCCGACGCTCAGAACATCAATGACCTTGTTGAACGCATCATTGACTACAAATTGGAGCAAAACCAATTAGATAATTGCGATTTAACGTTAAAAGATTTAGAAACTATCAAGTTGATTTTCAAGACGATGTTAATGAGCATCTATCATGTTCGCGTAGATTATCCACAAAGTATGTAATTTTTTTTTGCAAACATTAATGAATTGCTATATTTGCAACCTCGAAACGCAGAAAATGTGTGGAGAAAGGTGAGGTGCCTGAGAGGCCGAAAGGAACAGTTTGCTAAACTGTCGTACTGGTAACGGTACCGCGGGTTCGAATCCCGCCCTCACCGCCAACAAAGGTGATACCACCATCGGGGTGTAGCGTAGCCCGGTATCGCGCCACATTTGGGATGTGGAGGTCGTAGGTTCGAATCCTGCCACCCCGACTGAGACGAAAGTCCGTAAACCCTTCAGATTTATCATCTGGAGGGTTTTTTGTTTTAATTGTATTTCAAAGTAATTGAGTTTGTGACCGTGGGTGGAGAGCGATAAGCGGCTATGGTTGGATTAAGGAAGCCATACCCCAAAAATCTGGTATAATATCGATTAAAAAAAATGGAGAGATGACCTAAGTCGTCTCTCCATCATTTAAATTAATACTGTTGCTATCGCAATAGAAATCCAATCTCTTTTCTATCAGCTAATGCTGTAAGTTAAATAGTGTTTTTGCTATTTATTGGCTTTTCACCAATTTGCTGCTAAGTACGCCATAAATGCCACGAGACCTTACGAAATAGGTGCTCGGTGCCAATTCGGAAAGGGTAATTTCCTGCGACGTAGCATTTGTTTTTATCTGTAGCTTTTTCACCACTTTTCCAGTAATGTCTAAAATTTCTATAACCTGAGTACCTGTTGGGAAGCTCAGTATGGTTTTACTGTTGGCTGGATTAGGCATAATGGCTAATGTTGCGGTAGGTTGTAGTTCAAAATTTACCGTTTTCACATCTAGCAGACTGATATTTCCGTTGAAGTCTGTTTGTACCAGTTGGTAATAATTTGCGCCATATAACGGACTACGGTCATAAGCAAGATAGCTCTGCGCAATTTCGCTATTGCCCATACCATCTATGGTCAAGATTGGGGAATATGCTTTTCCGTCTGAAGATCGAAGGATGGTAAAAGAACGATTGTTTTTTTCGGTGGCAGTTTTCCAGGTCAGCTGTACAGCGCTATTCATTATTTTGGCACTAAAAGAGATGAAATCTACTGGAAGCACTTGTTGATAATTGAGATTGAACGTTGAAGCGGCTACGTTGCCGTTGCCGGCAGCATCGGTGGCCCGATTGGCAGCAATGTCGATAGTGACTGGGCCGTTGCTTGTTGGCAATAGTTTGAAGGTGTATTCTGAGCCGCTCCCATTAAAATCTGTACTGGTTGCATTGGTTAGTGTAAGATCATTTTGCGCAAAACCAGTAACATTTTTGGTAAAGGTAACGGTGAACGGAATACTTGCATTTGAGGTAGTTGTTCCCGAAGGCCCTATCGTTGAAGATAAGCTTACCGTAGGCGCTACACCATCGATGACAATATCTTTATTGTTGCCAAGCGAGCCCGCTGTTCCTGGGGTTGGTATCATCAAATTGATATTATTTCCATTACTATCTTGGATGGTGCCGCCATTGAGGCTAAGAGCTGTAGTGGAGGTATAATCTAGGTCGGCACTTTGATCGCCCGCTTGCACGGTGTAGTTGAAGGTTAGTGTAGAAGTTCCTGATCCTGATGCGTAGTAGGCGGTACGAGCGGTAGCGCCAGTTTCCAAAGTAAGCTGTGGGGTGCCTGTAACAGCAACGTTTACGGGGAAAGTGATCTGAATTGGTATTAAATCACCCACCTTGTAGGTGCCATTGATTTTGGTAGAAGTGATATTTGAAGCCTTCGTGGCCAGCGTAACCCCTTCTGAATAAATTTTGACATTGCTCCAGCAACTGGTGCCATACTGGCCATTAGAACCATTAAAGTTGCACAATATCCGGCTGATATTGGAACTATTAAAAATCAGTGGACTACCAATATTCTGAGAGAGAATTAGCTCTCCATTAAGGTAGATTTCGGCCCATGGCGCAACGTATTTTGCCGTTAGGGTGTAGCTCTGCCCAGCGATAATATTGGTAGTGCTGGAAACGAAGTTACTATTGTTGTAAGTTAGTTGGATAAGGCCAGCACTGGTGTGTGATACGCCAAAAGCACGATAGCTGTTATCCATCATGAAGATTGGCCTGCGTGAGGTGGTGGCCAATGAGTTTGTTTTAAAGGTCATGGACACCTGGAAATTGGAGATGTTCAGCAATGAGCCAAGTGAAGGTGTCGAGATGGTGCTGGTAAGTTGCGTGCCATCTCCACAGGCATTGGGTGCAGGCGTTGCGGAGGTTCCGTAGGTAATGGGGCCGAAGTTTCCAGTGAGGTCGTTGTTGTTTACCGTCAGCGGATAGTTGGCAATAAGGGTCTGGGCATGCACAAAGGGAGCCATTAATACAAGGGCCAAAAATAGGGTTAGGCACTTGCGCAGGGCATCTAATAGGATGGTCATATATTTAAATTAAGCGTAAGAAGCAATATTTTGCAAGGTAGGAGGCCAAATATAAAAAAATAGTGGGTGTAAATGTTAATTTAAGTGGCCGAGTGTGTTGCGCCAGCACGTGTTTCTTTGGTTGCCCAATGCTTATGGTAAAATTCTAAAATGTATCTTTTTAATTTACAGTAATTTATTACTTTTATAAACCTCCTCACGAAATTTGCCCATAAGGAATGATTGGCGAATTAATGTTTTGTCAAAAATGTAGTTCTACACAATTGGCCAAAATTTAAAATAAGAAAGTTATGATTGCTCACACTGACAAATCACCGAAAAATAAGCAGTTCGAGCAAAGAGTGACCGACGAAACCGATCCATAACAACTGAAACCAACCCAAATAGTATACACAAAAACCTTTTTTAATGAAAAACTTTTTCCTACATCTGATAACCATCACAACGTTAACCCTTTTGTCGTTTTATCAATCTGCTGCTCAGGAGTATCGCTTGAAACTTTTTTACGATAAGCCTGCTTCGGAATGGAATGAAGCTTTACCAATAGGAAATGCCCGTTTGGGTGCCATGGTATTTGGAAATCCTGCTAAGGAGCAAATACAGCTTAATGAAGAAACAATATGGGCGGGTGAACCTGGTAATAATGTCCCGAAGAATACCTATGAAAAAATCATGGAGATCCGAAAGCTATTGGCGGAAGGTAAACCCAGAGAGGCGCAGGAGTTATCGAATATAACGTTTCCAAGACAAGCTCCTGAAGGGTTGGATTATGGTATGCCATACCAAACATTTGGAAGTCTTTGGTTGGAGTTTTCCGGTCATGAAAAATTCTTCAATTTCCATCGAGAGTTGGATATTGAAGATGCGATAGCTCGCACCTCTTATCAGGTGGGTAAGGTAACGTACAACCGAGAAATATTTGCTTCCTTTACGGATAATGTGGTAGTTGTTCGATTAACTTCCTCCGCTAAGAATAGCCTCTCCTTTAGTATTGGATTGACCACGCCGCACAAAATTAATACCATATCATTGGAAAAAGGTCAATTGACACTTTCGGGCACTAGTGGTTCTGTAGATAGTAAAACGGGTAAAGTCAATTTTAAAGGAATTGTTAAGCCTGTTTTAAAAGGTGGCCGTTTAATAGAGAGCGGTGATAAATTGGAAATAAAAGAAGCTGATGAAGTTATCCTTTATATCTCGATTGGTACAAACTTTAACAAATACAACGACCTGAGCGGGAATGCAACACAAAGAGCACAAAGATTTTTAGATAAGGCTGTAAAGGTGAAATATGCCCATGCTATAGATAGCCATATCAAGAAGTATCATAGCTTTTTCAATCGTGTGAAATTGGATTTAGGTATTTCGGAACAGGCCAATAAAACCACGGATGTCCGTATAAAAGAATTCGCTAAATCCTATGATCCGCACTTGGTCGCCTTGTACTTTCAGTTTGGACGTTATCTACTGATCAGTTCATCTCAACCGGGAGGACAGCCCGCCAACCTACAGGGAATTTGGAATGATAAACTTTCTCCTCCTTGGGGCAGTAAGTATACGGTTAATATTAATACCGAAATGAACTATTGGCCAGCGGAAGTAACCAATCTTGCCGAAACACACGAACCTTTATTTTCGATGCTGAAAGATTTGTCTATCACAGGGCAAGAGAGCGCAAAAGGCATGTATAAGGCCCGTGGTTGGAATATGCACCACAATACCGATCTTTGGCGGATTACCGGTGTGGTAGACGGTGGCTATTATGGGATGTGGCCAATGGGGGGAGCTTGGCTTACGCAGCATATTTGGCAGCATTATCTGTATAGTGGAGATAAGGATTTCTTGAAAAAATATTATGATGTGTTAAAAGGAAAGGCATTGTTCTACCTCGATGTATTGCATAAAGATCGTTCGGGAAGATGGTTGGTCTTAAGTCCTTCGATGTCTCCTGAAAACTCATATATGACAGGTAGTGTGGGTATTTCTGCCGGCACTACCATGGACAATCAATTAATCTTTGATGTGTTTAATAATTTTATTGATGCAACCAAAATATTAGGTTTCGATGCTAAGCTTGCAGACACGGTAAAAACCGCTTTGGACAAATTACCTCCAATGCAGATTGGGCAACACACACAACTGCAAGAATGGTTAGAGGATATGGATAAGACAACTGATAAGCATCGCCACATTTCACATCTATATGGTTTATATCCTGCCGGGCAAATTTCTCCATTTCGAAACCCAGATTTGACAGAAGCTGCGGTAAACTCATTGATCTATAGGGGAGATAAATCTACCGGTTGGTCCATGGGATGGAAAGTAAATTGGTGGGCTAGATTATTGAATGGAAACAGGGCCTACAAACTTATCCAAGAGCAGTTAACTCCCCCAGGAGGTGATGCAGAACAAAGTGGAGGCACTTATCCAAACTTACTGGATGCACACCCGCCGTTTCAGATCGATGGTAACTTTGGCTGTACCTCTGGAATTGCAGAGATGCTTGTGCAGTCTTATGACAACAATATATTTATCTTGCCGGCACTACCTGATGCGCTCGCCTCAGGCCGTATTACCGGACTGAAAGTACGCGGAGGTTTTGAGATTGACTTGGTCTGGAGCACAGGGAAACTGACGGAATTGAAGATTAGGTCTGCCATAGGTGGCAATTGCCGTCTTCGTTTAGCTGAGGGAACAATCCTAAAAGGCAATGTAGCTTTGAAGGTTGGAAATGGAGAAAATATGAACCCATTTTATCAAGTACATCCCATCAAAGAACCTTTAATCTCGGACAAAGCAAACTTAAAAGGATTTATCTTACCTAAGACAAAACTTGTAGAGTTTGATACAAAAGCAGGAAGTACGTATACATTTTACAGCAATTAATTATGATAAAATTCTAAAATGTATCTTTTTAATTTACAGTAATTTATTAATTTTATAAACCTGCTCCACGAAATTCGCCCATAAGGAATGATTGGCGAATTAGTGTTTCGTTAAAAATGTAGTTCTACACAATTGGCCAAAATTTAAAATAAGAAAGTTATGATTGCTCACACTGACAAATCACCGGAAAATAAGCGTCAAACAGCAGCAAATGAGCTTTCTAAAAAACAAGGTGGAGGTGAGTCTGCTCTTCAGTCTGTGGAAAATCATCCTGGGGCTATTCAGATGCAATCGTTACAAGAGATGGCTGACAATAGTTCCCGCGTTTCTCAACTGAAAGTTATTCAAAAAATGATGAGTAATTCTGGTGTTATTCAATTAGAATGGGGAGATGATCATACTCCTGCTCAAATATTATTGTTACTTACGGGTAAATCAGTCGAGGATTTCGAAAATCATCGAGGAGAGGCTTTTTCTGTTATTTCTAACAGTAAGAGCTCATTAGGAGGCGCAATTGTTCTTGGTAGGCCAAACAGCACTACCCATTTAACAATTCCTTATACTAGAAATGTGGAGCAAAAAAAATATGAAAAACGTGAAACTCCACATATGACTGGTCTTTTTAACTCTGGTACAGAAGAAGCCCCTGAAATGACTGAATGGTCCCAAGAATATGATATCTCAGGAAAAGCTACAAAAAATGCAGAGCCACGTATTAGAGATGATCAGAGATATGTTCGAAGAAAAAGTTTAAAAGAAGGTGAGTTTTTATTGGCATCAAAAGTAAAGTCCACAGGAGAAAGAAGGCCTGCCGCCGTAGGTGGTGGCGGAGAAAGGTTTATTCGGAGACCTTCTATAGAATCTCTTAACCTTGATAAGGATCATCTCCCTTCACGTGCAGAGGATCATCCCGTTTCAAGTGTAGAAGAACATATTCCAATAAGGACAGATCTACTTCATGTGGTTCGTCATCTCAATACGATTAGTTTATCCTTTAATCTAAAATCTGGACAAAAGTCTCCAATGCCAAATGAAATCCTGCCAATCCTCGCACTGGCTTTACAATACGCCCACTCACTGTACCAACGTTTGGATGCCATTGATTATACTGGGTTAGCGTTGATGCATGAAACGATTGGCGTTTTAGAAGACTGGAAACAGAGATCTATAGGAGAATTGAGTTTCTCAAAAGAGGAACTTGATTATCAATTGGGCCGATTTCGCCGTTTTCTAGATACCATGCGCTAATCTTATAAATCAATTTCTGTACGCACGTGGAGCAACCTTGGTTTGTTTTTTGAAGAAATTAGAAAAATGGGCCGGCTGTTCAAATCCTAGCGTATAGCTGATTTCAGAGATGTTCCAATCCGTATGTTTCAAAAGGGCGATGGCTTCCGTTACCAAGCGTTGGGCAATGTGAAGGGTAGTGGTCTTTCCCGTAGTTGTTTTAATGGCACGGTTGAGATGGTTGGGGTGGATGTTTAGCTTTTCAGCAAAATCCTTGGCCGATCTTAGGCTGAACTGTTGTGAACGGGTCTCGATGGGGAATTGTCGCTCTAGGAGTTCATTAAATACGGCGGTAATTCTTGCATTGGCATCAGTATGCTGGTAGAGGTTTTCCGTGGGTTGTAATTTGAGCGCACCATGGATCATTTCCATGATATAATTGCGGATAAGGTCGAACTTAAAGGCATAATCAGAACCGATTTCGTCCAGCATCTTTTCGAAGATTTGGCTAAAATTCTTTTCCTGTTGTTGGTCAAGTACGTAAGCTGGCTTACCGTTAACGGCATACATGGGCAGGTCCTTTAAACTTCCGCGGAGGTGTTCGGCAAAAAAAGCGTCCTTGAAAATGCAGAAATAACCCGTGGCATCTTCAGTTAGCGGTTCAAAGGTATAAGGTACCTGTGGGTTAAAGAATAACAGGGTCGCGCCATCTACCTCAAGCGTTTTATCGCCATAATGGTAAAGGTGGCGACCACGCATGAGCGAAATTTTATAGAAGTCTCTGCGGGTATACTGTATGGGTGGCTTTCCAGGGGCGTTGCAGTCTTCTAAGCGGAACACGTTGAAATGTCCAAGGACGGTATTGATGCCTTCCCGTTTCTCGTTGAACTTACGGTCGTAAAAATCTTCTAGGGTTTCTAACGGTTCCATCTTGTAAATTTAAAACATTTTTAATTGATTTTAAGCTTGCTATAAAGGTCGCTCATGAGCAATGCCTGAGCGACCTTTGAGATGATTATTCGAAAGAGGTTCGAGTAGCCAAACTTTCAAAAGCAGCTAGGTCATTTTGTACCAGTGCTATCTTATCCTTGGCCAATTGATAGGCATCGGCACCGAGGAATAAATGTAAGGCTGGATCTGCTTGAACGGCTACCGCGATTAATACCGCCGCTGCTTTTTCTGGATCTCCAGGTTGGTTGGCATTAATTTGTTCCAAGTGGCTTTGTTGTACTTCCCTCACATTTTGGTAGGCAGCAATTTCTGTTTGAGGTTTAGCGATAGAGCCCTCGCTCAGGAAATTGGTACGGAAGTAGCCTGGTAGTACTAAGGTGACGTTAATGCCGAAAGGTTTAGCCTCGTGCGACAGCGATTCTGTTAATCCGCTTACGGCAAATTTAGTGGCACAATAGATGCCAAAGGCTGGAAAACCACCATGATAACCACCAATGGAACTAATGTTAAAGATATGACCGTTGTTGTTTTCCCTGAAGTGTGGCATTACATTTCTGATGACGTTTAAAGTGCCAAATACGTTCACCTCAAAATTTGCTCTTGCCTCCTCATCAGTCAGTTCTTCCAAACCGCCAATTAACCCATAACCTGCATTATTCACCACTACATCGATGGTGCCAAAGTGCTTGATGGCTTTTTGAATGTTCGCGGCAACATCGGTTTCGTTAGTCAAATCCATGGCTAAAGGCAGGAATTGAGCTGATGTGTTCCCTAAGGTATTCTCTAAACTGCTGATATCGCGGGAAGTAGCGGCTACTTGATAGCCTCGTGCTAATAATTGTTTTGCTAAGGTTAGCCCTAATCCTTTAGAGGCACCAGTAATTAACCAAGTTTTTCTTGTCTTCATTGCTCTTGTTTTTTGTTGCTACAAAGTTGGGGCAATATCTATGGCTGCCGTTAGCATAACTCAAACAGATAATTGCAAAATTCAAACAATTCAGATGTAAATCGAAAAGAGTGTTGTCATTGGTAATGATTGTGTTTCGTGAACTAAGTCATAGAAATGCCTTTGCGATTGAATTGGTGGTGAAATTTTTAATGGTTTTCTAAAAATCATATCTTTATTCCTATCCAATCATAACTGCTCATGAAACAAATCCTTCCCTATCTTTTTTCCGTTGTTCTGTCTGCTACTTCTTGTTCACAAAAGCGTTCAAATTCAGATCTTGCTTCCAATGCTTATCCTGTCCCTAAATATTTAGAAAAGGCCTACGAAAAAGGGTTTGTCCATAAAGGTGAAGATGGAGGGGTGTATCAGCTTTACGTTAAAGAGATAGGTGCTTTAAAAATTACCGAAGGAAAAATTATTGCCTGCGACCCTTTTTTATACGATAAGGATTTGCCTTTTGAAGCAACTTTTCCTAAAGGCAGTTTCCCTGTACAGTTGGCCATCGCAAAAATTGCCACAGATGAGCGTGTAGCCTTTTCGAGAATTAAATTTTCTGAGGAAATGCCCGTTTCTTGGACGATGGCCCTAGTTGCTGGGCAAAAAATAAAAGATCTGAAAAAGGATGAGATTTACGGCTACGGTGTAGATTCGGGCACAGGAGCATTGATGGATGCCTCGGGTGCCAAAGAATTGAAGAGGTTTTTGACAGAAAAGGAGGATAATTATGATGTTTTAATCAACCTGATGGATAAAAGCTATCAACATACACGAAGCTGGTTGAACTGGGAAAGTAACCAAGTAAATGTAATGATGTTTTCGTCGGGTTATGGTGACGGGTTTTATGCCTCTTATATTGGCTATGATAAAAATGGCCATATTTGCAGGTTGGTGACAGATTTTGGGGTGTTGGAATAAGTTTACGAATGATATATAATGGTCAGTTTGACCTTTTGGATTAAAAAAATGGCAAAAAATTTAGATAAGATTTTAGTAGTGGATATTGAGGCCACTTGTTGGGAGGGCAATCCACCAGAAAATATGCAGAGTGATATTATAGAGGTTGGGATCTGTTTATTAGATGTGGCCAGTGGCGAAATTTCAGATAATAGGGGCATTTTGGTGAAACCAGAACGCTCTACCATCAGTAGTTTTTGTACAGAACTCACCACCATTACACCAGAGATGGTAGAGAAAGAGGGTGTTTCTTTTAAGGAGGCTTGCGCTATCTTAAAAAAAGAATACGGAGCACAACAACGTGCTTGGGCAAGCTTTGGCGCTTATGATATTAAACAGTTCCAGCGTCAATGTGCTGAAGCGGGGATTGGCTATCCTTTTAGCCCTTCGCACCTGAATGTGAAAACCATATTTGCATTAAAGCAGAAGTTGGGAAGGGAAGATGGCATGGCAGGTGCTTTAGAACGTTTATCAATTCCTTTGGAGGGAACTCACCACAGAGGGATAGATGATGCCAAGAATATCGCCAAGATATTGCATTGGATATTGAATAATTAGGTGTTCCCGAACTAAAAGGAAAAATAATCGGGATTTTTGAAAAAACTCATCAAAAACGAACGTTTTGATCCTATAACCAAAAGCCACAATTTTCTGATTGAAAATGTGGCTTTGGTGTTAGAAAGAAACTTCTAAGCCTATGATTGTTTTGCTTGACAATCTGTACAGGTCAAAAGCCTCAAACCTATAGAGGTATTTAGAGCGTATTAATTAGCAAATATTTTTACGGTGGATTCACTTATCTTTAAAAGATATACCCCTTTGGATAATGTTTTGGTTGATAAAGTTGCTTGCCCTTCAGTGAAGCTTACTTTATCACGTAAAACTACCCTGCCCGATAGGTCATATATGGCTATATTTTGGGAGCCCTGCAAGGTTGAATGTGTGATGTTGATGATGCCATTGGTAATGGGATTTGGGAAAACGCTCATGGTATTGTTGTTTATTCCAGTAACTTTTACCTGCTGCACTTTTAGTTTTACGGAGCTACCATCTTTATCTGTCTGGGTTAATAGATAATAGTTGATCCCCAACTTAGGAGAGTAATCTGTGGTAGCATAGCTTGAGTTGCTTCCTTTACTAGGATATTTTCCAATTTCTTTGAAATCTTTGCCATCTGTGCTACGGTACAAGGTGAAAAAATCATTGTTCTCCTCTAAAGCAGTTTGCCAGTTTAAATTTACGGTAGCATTGGTGCTTGATTTAGCGTTAAAGGCCACAAGGTTAACCGGAAGTGTAGATAGGTTAAGACGTTTTGCAAAAACCACACCAGATAGGTAAGAGACCGTTACTTCGTTGTCTACGATAGCCATACTAAGGTTATCGGCCTTGCCAGATGTAAAACCAGCTGTTCCCACAAGCTCCCAAGTGGTGCCATTGAAGCGCTGTAAATTGGCTCTGTAGTTATTGTTTATATCACTATACACCATGTATGGATTGTTGTTGGAAAACGCTATTCTATTATAGAGTATACTTCCAGTAGAGAAACCAGCGGTACCTACTAGCTCCCATGCTGTACCATTAAACTTTTGTACCGTTGCTCTGCTATTCTTGCTACCGTCTTGATAGGAGAGATATGGAGTGGTACCCAAAAATGCCATATCAATATAATTAGCTGCACCAGTTGACAGTCCTTCGGTACCTACTGATTCCCAAATTGTACCGTTAAACTTCTTTACAACAGCTTTATTGGTTTTCCCACCATCTTGATAACTAAGATAAGGCGTGGTCCCCAAAAAAACGATTTTAAGATAGTTGGCAGATCCCGAAGATATCCCCGCACTGCCTACCAGTTCCCATGCTGTACCATTAAATTTTTGTACTGCCAGCCTATTGTTGTTTCCCCCATCTGCATAAACAACATAAGGCGTAGTGCCCGAATAGGCAATATGCATATAAGATGCTCTGGATGGCGTGAAGCCTGCGGTACCTACCAGTTCCCAGCTGGTTCCGTTAAATTTCTGCACGGTAGCTCTGCCACCGACTGTTTCGTCACTATATACTACATAAGGTGTAGTTCCCCCAGCGGTAATACTACTGTAGATACCTAGTCCGCCACTAAAACCAGGGGTGCCTACCACCTCCCATTCGTTGCCATTATGTTTTTGTACGGTGATCTTATCATTTTTTGAGGCATCCCGATATACGATATAGGGATTATTTCCAACATACACCATATCTAAAAAGCTAGCGTTTTCCGTAAGTGTAGGTGGTCCCACTTTAAGCCAACTGTTGCCATCGAATTGGTACAATTTCATCAATCCGCCGCCGCTTTGGTCAACGTATGCAACATAGGGCGTATTTCCAGAAAAAGCTATCGTTGGGTTACCTGCTGTGCCAATAGAAAATCCCGCTGTACCCACTGTTTCCCAATTGGTGCCGTTAAATTTTTGTACAGTGGCTTTATTTCCGTCTGGATAAACCACATAGGGCGTATTGCCTAAAAAGATAATATTAGAATTGGCCGCTGATCCCGCAGAAAAGCCAGCGGTACCTACCGAGACCCAACTGTTTCCAATAAATTTCTTTACGTTAATTTTATTGCTCATACTGGCATCAGGATAGGAAACATAAGGTACATTTCCGGAAACGGCCAAACTAATATGGCTGGAAGCGGTAGCACTAGGGGGGCTAGCGGTTTCCCAGGTGGTTCCGTTAAACTTTTGAACATAATTTTGAGAGGCACCCATAAAATTTGTGGCTGTATAGGCAATGTAAGGAGCAGTATCAGAAAAAGCTAATTTTGGTCTATTAGCAATTTCTGTAGAAAAACCAGCAGTGCCTACAAATTCCCATGTGGTTCCGTTAAATCGTTGTACGGTTGCTTTGCTGTTCTTTGCCCCATCTTGGTAAGCTATGTAAGGTGTATTTTCAAAAAATGCAATGCATGGCGATGTTATTCCACCAGTAGAGAAACCCGTGCTTCCAACAGGTTCCCAAGCAGTACCGTTAAACTTTTGCACGGTTGCTTTATTGTTTTGTCCTCCATCTCTATAAGCGATATAAGGAGTAGTTCCTAAAATAGCCAAACTTACATCGCCAGATAGTTCTGCTGAAAAGCCAGCATTTCCTACCGTTTCCCAAACGGTACCATTAAATTTTTTGACCGTTATTTTGGTACCTAGGCTTACATCAATAAAGGCTATATAAGGAGTGGTTCCCAAAATAGCCAAACTGTTTTGGGTGTAATAAGAGTTAGAGCTATAGTTGAATTGACCAATTTCATCTGGTCCCAAAGATTGCCATTGCTGTGCATAGCTATTTGAAACTTGGGCCATTGAAATTAAAAAGGTTAGCATAGCATAGAGAGATTGCCGTGCTAATTTTTTGTAGAGTTTATCCATAATTGTTAAGTTTTTACAAGCAAAACTCAACAATACTGCTTAAATAGGGATGTTTTTGGTGCATAACAATGTGCCAAATTCGAGAATTATACCCATTTTTTTAGGAAATCTCTCGCTCCATCACTAAGATGTAAGCTGATGGGGAAAGCCCTGTTTCTTTTTTGAAAGCGGTAAAAAAGGATCTTCTAGAAGCAAAGCCTGCCTCATTGGCCAAAGCTTCCAAAGTAAAGGATTTATGGTCGCCTGCCTTTAGCTTTTCGATCACGTACTGGATGCGCCAAGTATTGATATAGGCATTAAAATTTTTCTGGTAATGAAGGTTCAATAATTCGGATAGCTTATAGCTGGGAATATTTACTTCGGTAGAAAGCTTGCTCAGTGTCAATCCGGGTTCTTGGTACAGTTTGTTCTGGATGAGATAAGTTTCCAGTTGGTCCACTAATTCTAGGTCGGGAGGTAGGCGTAGCGTAGGTTCTTTTGGAGGAAGCGGTAGCGTTTGAACAGCCATATCGGTAGCTAATTGTAGCTGAGTTGTAGATGTAATGGCAATTTGGCCATAAACAAATCCAGGATTGATGAAAAACGCTATTCCTAAAACCATAAAGCAGATATATAAGATCACGACCATGTGGCTGCTGAGCAAACTGGTTTCTCCCTGAATACTTCTGAGAATCATACCCATATTGGCAACAATCAATAATGAAAAAGTGACCATACAAATGATGGTAATGGCATACATCCATTTTTTGTTTTTATGGTTAAGCTCCTGTGACTTGGAGGCTTTCCTGATGAGGGAGAACTGGAGTATGGTATAGATAAGGGCAGTTGATGGCCAAGCTCCCCAATGCCATATGTTTACGATATATTTGGCATCGCTGAAAAGATAATTGGAGTTTTTGGCTACTTGGTCCACTACATACTGTTGTCCAGCACGATCAAGCAGGCAATATGGCAGGATGGAACAGATGGCAGGTAGGGTAAGCAGAAGATGCAACAGGTCTTTTTTACGAAAGCGAGCATACTTAGGATAAAGAGTGCCTCTGATATAAAGATAGAAGGAGGGAGCGATAAGATAATATAACGGCAAGCCTTTGTTGAACAATTCGGGGAAGTACTTGATGTAGCCTGTGGCCCCCAAAAGGAAGATGATTACATACCAAACAATTCCTAAAATTCCTATGGTAAGCAGCAGATTAAGGTAGCGCCTGTTTTTTCCGAAAACAAAGAGCAATATGATGAGCAATGAGAATATAAATATGCCACCAATATGAGCGAGGTAAAATAAATGCAAGTTTTTTTGGTTTAATCGAAGGCAAAAATAAACGTTTAGCGACTAAAAAGCAAAGCAGATTGAACCAGAAGGGGCCGTTTTGCGGCTGATGAAATAGAGGGATATTTATTGGAATATTGTTTGAATTAACCTGCCGTCCCTTGAACATTTTAATTCAAAGGACGGCAGGTTTTTATGATTTAGTTCAAGGTAAAAGTTTCCCAGCCAGCAATGGTTGCCCTGTCGCATTTCATTACCGCTTGTCCATTTTCCGAAGAAATATACTTGCCGTTATTTCCTCTTAAAGAGATGGTGCCATTGGTGTTAACGATCCAGTCGAATTTTTCCCAGTCGCTAATGGTGGTTTTGCTACAAGTGATGCCTGTTGTGGCACCGTTTTCAGAAGATACATATTTGTTCATGCTCCTTAGCGCAACCTTTCCACTACCAGCGTCAACAATGGTGAAGGTTTCCCAAGTTGATGCGGTTGGACGGTTACACATCATTGGATTTAGACCATTCTCTCCCGATACAAACTGGTTATTGGGGCCTTTTAATTTAACGTTCTGTCCAATTGGGGGCGTTACTTGTAAACTGCCAAGTTTTAACCAACCGTTAGTGAAATTACCGGTAACCGCCAATTGTATGCCTGGTTTGTTGGCGTTGGTTTTATCAATGATGGCTACGGCCCATGTATAGGCCCCAGGGGTTAAGTCTACGGCCGTGGTAGTGAGGTTATAAGCTACTGGATTGTTTTTAATCCATTTAGAAGGGTCGCTCACATTATCTATAAATAGTTTTTTGACCGTACCTGCGGCGTCGAGGATAGCGAAGGCAACCCTGTATTTATAATTCCATTGGGGAATATTGTTAGGACAATAACCCCAACCCATATTTTTCCAGCGGTGGCTCAAGTTGGCTATTTCGCCAGTGGTAATGGTGTTTGGCAAAGAAACCTCATCAGGATATAAACGGTAACCACCTTCGGCATTAAAGCGTTGTACCAAATTGAAACTATTTTGGAACCAAGAAGTGACTTCTCCAACTCTAAAATCCATCATGTTTACTGCTGCCTCGGCTGAGCGATCAAATTCACCTTGCCTTACGTCTTCGGGGTGGCCCTCTCTGTATGCGTTGCTCGAATCTATCCAGTAACGATGCGTACCCGTGGTGATCCATCCGCCTTCCATAATAATTGGACGTTTGTGTTTCCAGGTTGTTGCAAAGTTTTTTTCCCAGGTTTGGTAATAGTCGGTCATGGCGAAAGCATCGTGCCTAAGGCTATACCCTTGGTTAATGGCTTTGGTAAGTAGCATGTCACTATTGGCATTTACGGCACCCCAACTTGTGGGATGGCCAATGAGTCGGTGATAATTCATCACCAATGGTATTTTAGTGAAAGTTCTGTTGTACAGTGCTATAAACCAATCTAAGGTTTCTTCTTTAGCCGTTTCTATTTGGGCAGCAGTTAAAGCATTTGGAGCGGCATAAACGACGTTGTGTGCTTCTCCCCATTTGCCCAAGCCGTAGGCATCCATAAAAGAAGTAACTACTGGGTCGTTGAAATCTTTAGCCAGCTCTTCGATAAAAGTGGCATAATGCTGTCTGAAGATTGGATCCTGAGGAAAAGGTGTTTTTTGGGAAGGAACTGCGGGGTTCGACAGCCAATAGGCAGCGCCAGCATCGAACACAAAAGCAGGAGTGTTTTCGCCTTGGTCGCGTCCATCTACCACAATACGAAAGGCAATGGGCAATCCTCTGGTTTTAACACCATTGATTAATTTACCCATTTGTGAATTGAGGTCCCGCCAAGTATAAACCCCTGGACTTGGGTTCAGCGATCTCCAACTGGTGCGTAGGTAGCAAGCAGAAGCGTAATCGATGGCTTTAACGTTGGTGCCTAACTGGGGTACAAAAAATTCCGAGTCCCAATAGGTGTCGGTCGCATCACGGCGGCCATACATGACCCAGCCATTGAGCGGGTTGCGTAAAATAGCCGTGCTGTTGTAAGTAGGCGTAACGACCACATTGCCAGGAATGGCGGCGAGGTTAACGTCTGCTCTTTTGAGGGCATCAATACTAGCGGAGTCTAACAGCTCTTTTTCGGGAACCTTAGAGCAAGAAATAGATTGGAGGCATATGAATGCCATTAGGGCGACCTTACCCAGTTTCATACAGTTTAGTTTTCTCATGGTCTTAACATTAAATATTTGGTTAGAAATTCTATGAATTCAATGTTGTTATGTCCAAAAGAGTTTAGGAAGGGAGCGGCTAGCTATGCCATTTTAACTTTGGTTTTAGTTAAAATGGTTAGTTAATATTTGGTTTACAGGGAGGTGTCTCCTTTGGTATTGATAAAGCTACTTACAAACTGTAGGCGGTAGGGTTCGTTTTCGTTCGGAAATGGTTCAATTTTGTACAGGTAGGTGCTAGCGAGTATCTGGGGTCACTCTGTACGATGTTAATATTTGACGAAATTAAACCTCGTAGGTTTTCGAAATCTACGAGGTTTGCTTGATAGTGGCTAAAAAGACTTACGAAGTTTAACTTTAATTGTTTATAATTTTCAAAGGGAAAGTTGAGGGCTTCGCCGTTTCAAAACTTCGTAAGTCTACAGTTAAACTTCGTAAATCTATATCGTCAAAATATTTATTACCTTTGCATCAGTTCTTGATTTATTCATCTTCTAAATATCAAGATATCATGACAGCATACCGCTACATATAGCCCCTTTTGTTCATTGCTTAATAAGCAATAATTCCTATTTATTTTAAAAATTAATTGATTGTATAGGTCAACCTCGTGTTGTTTTGTCTTTCCATTTCATAGGGTTTTTCTGAGCGTTAAAAAAGGGTATATCCTAATTAAGGATGAATCGTGATCCGAAATCAAGCTAGGAAAACTAAAATGAAAAATGATGGACACCCATCAATGGAACTGCCGTATTAGATCGGCAAGACAAAAGAAGCGAATCGTTAAAACAGATCGAGATAAACAATTAATACAGTTACAAAAGAGACGTGAAGAACTTTGGCGGCAACAAATGAGTTTGCCAATGGTTCCATTAGAACAGCCTTATCAACGGGGTTGGAAGCGACTTTTTGTATTGAGAGATGAGGTTAAACGCAGTGCCAGCGCTCAGTTTTATGAAGCATTGTTACCTAAAATAAATACAGTACAATTCCATTATGATAAGACGTTTAAAAAGAAGAAACGTAGAAAAAGGCGTTATGGATATGAAATAAAACAGCAGCTGTTAAGAGAGTTTTCTACTCGTGATTGGGAAATCAATAGGATGGGATTAACCGACGAAGAAAAAGCCTGCTTTACCCAAGTAGAAGTTTTTGATATAAGAACAAAGTGTAGTGAAATTAGATACGTACTTACGGAACCTTGGCGCTATGTGCTCAAAATAGCTCCTCATATGGTTACTCATGTGAAAATGAGAGATGTTGATCTAGAAAGAGAGCTAGGTTATATAGAGACTCATATTAAAGTGAACCATCTCGAACCACGGATCAATTTGCTCAGCTATGGACGAAGCTATTGCTATAAAAATCGTTTTATTGAACGTACAAAATACCATAACAGGTTTAAAAAGCTATCCAGATATGCAGGTAAAGAAGCATATTTAGCCTTAGAAGGATAGTGGATATTTACAAACCTCGTAGGTTTCGAAAACCTACGAGGTTTTTTTGTACTTGCTAATAAGACTTACGAAGTTTCGAAAACTTCGTAAGTCTAAAAAGTGAACTTCGTAAGTCTCTAGATGCTTAAACCTTTACACCCGCTGCGTTTAACATTAAGTTATGAAGCTCTGTATTGCGTCTGTCTCTTATACACATCTCCGAGCCCACGAGACGAATTACAAAAGGGGGGGGGGGGGGGGGGGGGGGGGGGGGGGGGGGGGGGGGGGGGGGGGGGGG
>NZ_JAELTX010000308.1 GCF_016429065.1 Pedobacter sp. ASV17 | reverse complement strand
CACTCTTGCTCTCTTCTGCCTTTACGCCTGACTGCTTCTTCCGTCGGCGGCGGAAAAGCAAGAAAGCAGCCACTGCCATGAAAACCACTCCAAGTACTATTCCAATAGCGATTCCAGCCTTGGCTCACGCAGATAGCCCACCACCGCCATTAGGTGTAGGTGTGGAATTCGGCGTGGCATTTGCGTCGGAGAGGGGTGTTGATGCGGTCCCTGCCACCGTGGAAGCGGACGTGGTCGTCCTAGTCGTCTCACTCTGTACAAGCACAACCATGGCAGCATAAGCAGTGATTTTAGCCGTCTGCTTAGCCGTGTAGGTTCTTTCCGTAGCCATCGAGTCGAGACATACGTCGTTGTCATTTGCAACGACGGTTGCACCATCTGTCGGGATGGAGGCGCACCCGTAAAGTAGGTTACACAGGTAATTGCTATTTCACGGCTAATATTAGCACATGAAGTATGTAAATTGAGTTTTAGGTTTGAATATATAT
>NZ_JAELTX010000307.1 GCF_016429065.1 Pedobacter sp. ASV17 | reverse complement strand
GATATACATACTCGTTCTACCATCCAAGACGACATTGCCGTTCGCGGTTCCGACGACGTAGCCTAAAATCACACTCTCCGCAACCCATTACAACCACCCGAAAAGACGGCCAAGAGCACTGCCGCCTTGTCCGTTTACAGTGAACAGCTCTTCGTTGAAAGCGATACCCTGCTCTCAACTTGAAGCTCTTGATATTCATGCTTGCATCGACGTCGTTTCCGTAAACCATTCTCCAAACGACCTTTATCTGTTCCTCCCTCCCAAAGAGCGCTCCTCCTTACTCTTCCACAGTTCGTTTTGTTGAAGGGCAAACAACTTGCAAAGGCCTTTTCAAGGCACACACGATCGCTACCTTTTTGAGAACCGCCCAGCCTGGGAAGAAGTATCCAAATTCTTTTGATATTCCTGTGTTAGCCTGTCATTCTCCAGCAGACTACGCAACTTCTCTTGCAAAACTTTGCCGTTAGCAACTCCGCACTGCTCCCGGT
>NZ_JAELTX010000306.1 GCF_016429065.1 Pedobacter sp. ASV17 | reverse complement strand
GACTTTGCCATGCACCTTGTCTGTATTCATCTGACGAGTTGAAGTAGGCCTTGACATAGCTGACTGTAACAGTTGCGGCCTCTTTTGGCGGTCCACCTGACCACTTCGGGTTCCCGTTGCTCCAATGCTGCAGTATAAGGTGTCCAGCACTGTCTGGTATGGCTTTACCTTCCATCTCGGCCAGGAGCTGGCTATCAGCGTAGAAATACACCTTTCCAGGCAAATAGTCAAAACGGTATTCGTGGAATGCTTTTGATGGATCAAATGTGAGGTTTACTGTCTTGTATGTTCCAGTTTGGCTGGCATCGTAGCCGTTCATGGCGGCATCTCTCGACTGAATCACGAGGTTCACAGGATAGATCTCTTGAGCATGGTCATACTCTCGCGACAAAAATTCCATGTCGATCTCTTTTGTATCATTAAAGTACTATGGGAAGCATGATGTTAGCAGCACATCAAAGTGCATGGCCTTCATAGTCAAATTCTTACCC
>NZ_JAELTX010000305.1 GCF_016429065.1 Pedobacter sp. ASV17 | reverse complement strand
ACGCAAATATGCTTACACCGCCCGTGCCCTGCGTCAGAAGCCACTGACCTGCCATGAGCTCTCTCCCCAGCTGCCCAAACAGGGCGTTCCAGGCAGTCACCCCAGCGCAAGTAAGTGTCGCAGCTTCTGAAAAGGTCAAGCCCTCGGGCATTTTGACCAAACCTTGCTGGTCAAATACACCAAACGAGCGCATTGTTCCATCGATTGAGCCACCAAGCCCCGAGTCTAATGCGGCACTGTCGATGGAGCCTGCCAGGTGTCTTTGGTTCAAGGTTGTAACGACCTTTTCCCCGACCTGGAACCGACTTACATTATTGCCTATCGCTACAACAATGCCGGCTCCATCAGAACCAGGGATAACGTTTGGCTTTTGTGGAAAGGGATATTTTCCCATTGGAATGATTAAATCGCGAAACTGTTCAGTCTTTAGCGTTTTGTCTAGAAAAAGTGCTAGGCAGGAACAAACGTTGAGTGATATACACATGACTATAG
>NZ_JAELTX010000304.1 GCF_016429065.1 Pedobacter sp. ASV17 | reverse complement strand
AGCTTGCCGACAGACATTACAATGGCTTTTCCAGTACGCGCATATGCCAATAGAAAAAAAAAACCTGTCCTATTTCTTCTCAGCTAACAAGATCCCTAGACTCCATTTTGTGGCCACTCTTCCACTACCACCCCGGCGAAATCACCTTTGACGAATCAGCCTGGGCCGCCTACCAAGAAGTCAACCGCCTGTTTGCGCAGACCGTCATCAAGGATGTGCAAGACGGAGATCTCATCTGGGTACACGACTACCACCTGATGCTCCTGCCGCAGATGCTGCGTGAGGAAATCGGCAACACCAAGAAGAACGTTAAGATCGGCTTCTTCCTGCATACGCCATTCCCCAGTAGTGAAATCTACCGTATTCTGCCGGTACGGGAGCCGCTGCTGACGGGTCTTCTCGACTGCGACCTCATCGGCTTCCACACATACGACTATGCCCGCCACTTTCTCAGCAGCTGCTCGCGGATCCTCGACGCCCCCACAACACCCAAC
>NZ_JAELTX010000303.1 GCF_016429065.1 Pedobacter sp. ASV17 | reverse complement strand
ACACCGGCTCAGTCGTCGGCAGCGTCAGATGAGTATAAGAGACAGCTCTGACCCCTCAGGATGCGGTCTCATACAGTCGTCTGCATGGATTGCGATAGTGGACAGGAACGGGAAAGAGGGAAAAGCGCGCACCGCGACGTATTTCCTGCCAGAGGAGACGGCCAAGTTACTGAGGAATGGTATGGAGCTGGGACATGCGGATGACTTGGTGCATGGGACGACGAACTCGAAGCAGAAGAGTGGTACGGTGGGGATATTGACGGATGACGTGATTACTAGAAGAGGGTATTACACTGAGGCGGTTATTCTGGCTTTGGTTCCATTTAAGAATGAGAAGTTGACGTTTGGGGTGTGATGGGCAGTGAGCTAATTATTCGAGGATATTCGGAGTAGATGCTTTGCATGTATAATGGCGACGTTAAGACAATAGTGGACCCTTGAACAAATATTTATTTATAAAATGCGATTTATTATATATAATTTACATCCCTTTGGCT
>NZ_JAELTX010000302.1 GCF_016429065.1 Pedobacter sp. ASV17 | reverse complement strand
CTGCAACTGCTGGTCTTGATCGCTCCGAAATTCAGCCTCTCTCAAATGATAAGCCTAGCAACGAGCTAGAGTCTACAATCATGTCAATCATGGAACAGAGTGGACTGTCAATGGACAAGCCGGAAAAGCCCAAAGAGGTGGAATATGACGAAGAGGGTAACGAACTGTCACGCAGAGAAATGGCCAACCGCCGACGTCTGGAGCGAGAGATTAATTCACGCGAGGCAAAGAGAGCGAAGCGTATAAAGAAAATCAAGAGCAAGGCGTATCACAGAGTCCACCGCAAGCAGCGGGAGCGGGATGAGCTAGCGACCAAAGAAGCGATGGAGGAAGCCGGTGAGATTGACTCGGAAGAGGAGCGCATAGCACAAGACCGCCGGCGAGCGCTGGAACGCGTTGGACAACGACATAAAGACAGCAAATGGGCAAAGATGGGAGCCAAGGCAAAGCGAGCAGTTTGGGACGATGATTTCCGAGCTGGTCTCACGGAAATGGCTC
>NZ_JAELTX010000301.1 GCF_016429065.1 Pedobacter sp. ASV17 | reverse complement strand
CCCGCAAGCTACGAGCCAGTAGTGAAATCCATCACGGCCTCCGGCGGCAAAGCACTCGGCATAACGACGGATGCGTCCGACTCGAGCGCCGTAGACGCAGCGTTTAAGCGCATCGCGGAGGAGCTGCCGGGCGCTAAGCTCGCGGCGGCCGTGTATAATGCCAATGCCGGGTTTGCGGTGAAGCCGTTTTTGGAGCTCAAGGCGTCTGATTTGGAGAATTCCTTGGGGACGGCTGCGTATGTTTTTCTCAGATCAAAGATCTAACTTAAAAAGCTTGAAATTGTAAAAGTCAAAAAAAGCTAAGCTGACTTGAATATGAAATAGAAACGGCTTCTTTTACTTTGCTCAGAAAACCATCCCGCAGCTACTAGAGACTGTGGAAGAAACTAAGCCGCCTCATCCACCAACACTCATCGTTACTGGCGCCACAGCCTCGCTCAAGGGCTGTCTCTTATACACATCTGACGCTGCCGACGACTGAGCCGGTGTGTAGATCACGGT
>NZ_JAELTX010000030.1 GCF_016429065.1 Pedobacter sp. ASV17 | reverse complement strand
CGCTAGTGCTTGTGTCAGAGGGGAGAAGTCTATTATTTAAAATAGAATCTATAAATCAAATTATCCTCATAATTTATTTCATCCAATTTGTCCTTCTCTTTATTTAACAGGTAAATCAACCTAATGCTGAGTTCAAACCTACTACGATTTGGATTATCATATATATTCATTTCCGCCGCTACAGATAATACTTCTCCCGTATTTTTATACATGGCTGGCTTCCACTTATATTTGTTAAATATCTTATCATAGTATTCTTTAAGAGCATTATTCTATTTTCCGCTAATCACATCACCATTTTCATTAATGATAAAAGAATAAGTTAAATTGGGTGTGAGTATTTCATCTTCTTTAGCTTTTGATCTAATATCTCTTAATTGAACTAAAGGTAGGTCGGACCTAAATCGTTTCATATCCAACAAACTAGGCATTTTAAGATTTAGGCGTGTTTGAGCTTTAGGTATTTTTGGTGCACATGCCGAAATACTGATTAAAATAAATAAAGTCAAAAAAAGTTTCATATTTTTTTGATCGCTTAACCTTAATGTTTGGTCGACATATCTATCCTGTGCTTAAAAACTTTATAGTTCCTTTCATTCAAAACCACCAAATAACAAATGATATCTTGAGTATCTATATTGACATAAATCTGTAGCAAGCCAGCTGTTTCAACTAGAGTTCTCTTATCATTTAATAAATGGGCGGGTATCCAACGATATTTTGAAAATTTTTGGTAAACATAATGGTCAATCTGTTTATTTTGCTTCTCTTTTCTAATTGTCATACCCCCTAAAGTATCAATCTTGTAGTAATACTGTAATAAAGTACCAAGACTATTTTTCCTCTTTTTAAAATATGCATATAACTTTTTAAGCTCTTTCATATTACTTAAATCTTTGTTTAATGAAAGACTATCTAAAAATATTGGCACACTTATTATTTTAGGTTCTGGTTTTGGCCCTATCCCTTGGGCGTTAATCAATTTTACATTAAAACACATCAAACCTAATATGATCAAAAATTTCATAACTATTATTTATTTAATGTTACAGGTGAACCTTTTGGCGATAAAGTTATGCTACTATAATTTTTAAAATTAACCCCTTCTAGCGCAAGCGTCCGCTTGTGACTATCATTAGCGCACAAGCACCATTACACTAATGCTTGCGCTAGAAGGGGAGGCAAATAAAATTAAACTATTCGGAAAAATAATAAAGATCGAATTCCAAATCTATGTCAAACACTGACAGGTCCTTTATAAGGGCCTTATCTAGAAGAAAATAGGGGTTGAAATCATAAAAATAAGCGTAACAGGAGATATATCTAACGGGGTATTTTTTGAATACATCGACAAAAAATCTTTCCTTTTGTCTTAATATTTTAAGTAGCTCTTCTAACGGATTGTTTAGATAAATATCATTTGCATAGTTTTTTCGAGGTATTTTGAGTGTCCACAAGTTATAATCGTAGAATTGACCCTCTATAAGCCTATTGGTTGAAGTAACTTTTTGGGTTCCCTTGATTACAATTTCAGAGGGCGTCACTCCAAGCATTTTTGATACTATATCTGGATGGTCATCAGCCGAATTGATATAGAGCGCACATCCGTATTCATTATTTTTAACTATTTCTTCCATACTTATAAATATGTACTTATATTTTCATACAACGGCTGGGGGGCTCCTTTTTCAGTTTTAAAGAACATAAAGCCCTTAGAGTCTTTCCAAATATCTATTTTGCCTCCAGGACCATTTTGCTTAGGTTTTTCACCGTGTGGGTCAAAACCATTACCTTTCATTTCATTGATTTCACCTGTCGAAATACGACTCAGTTTCCCATCGGGCTCTCCACCCTCAGCTTTTAGTTGGTTGGGGCCGAACAATTCATCAAGTTGAAGTACTCCGTTGACTATCCTAACGCCTTCCAAAAGGGCATTATAGCCAGTTTTTTTTACCGCCCCAAGCGTCGTTGCCTCAATCATACCTTCCCCGGCTGCTATTACCACTCCTAGATAATTCGCTTTCTTACCCACCCCTGGACTTGCATTTTTCATTACTTTCAGGGCACTTCCAACAACAGGAATCTTAGATACTGTTTTTTCTAACTTATCGCTACTAGTATAGTATCCCCCAGGCTTATCATCTGGTAGTCCATTTACATTTCTCGTAATCACTCCGCCAGCATTTAAACTAAAGCCTAAGCCCACCCATCCAGGAATATCAGATGGTCTATTACCTCCATGATGGTAAGATAAAGAAATATCCATACTAAGAGACCCGCTTTTAATTGTATATAGGTGTTCTCCGATATTTATTAAACCACTATATAAGTTTATGGGAAACTCACCGTACTTGCCTAAAGAAGCAGCAGTAGGCGATGGAGGTATAAACCGATTAGTTTCGGGCGTGTATAATTGTTGAGCTAAGAGGGAGTTTTTAGAAAGAACAACCAATAGAGCAAAGACTATTGTTACTTTTAAAGTATTGCGATACATAGTTAGTTTTAAATTTGATTTAAGTTATTCTTTTTAATAGCCTTCTGTAACTCGTATATTTTTATATCTCGCTTTTTATTCTCTTCTATTTCTTTCGTTAATTGCTTATCCTTCTCTATCAAATGCAAAGTCAACTCCTCAATCTTTTTCAGTAAAATCTTATTCATTTCTCCAAGTTCAACCCCTTCCTGTTGCGCTTTTTGTGCAGAGGGTACTCCAGGCAAGTGGCCATTAGCTTTGATATAAGTTTCTAATTGTTGCAGTGGCATCAAATCGTAATTTTGTTTAAATACATAGTCTGGCCAATTAGTAGCTTCTACTTTGATTTCCTTAGCCCGTATTTTACCATTTACAGAAAGTTTTTCTTGGGGAGTTAACGTTCCAATACCTACGTTTAGATCAACATAAAGATCACCACTGATATTCATGTTACTATTTACATATTTTGTGTCAGTAATTGCATAAGGTTCTGGCTGAGACAAAAAGTTTCTAGTGATACCTCCAGGTTGTACGTAAGGCAACGGGTTTTGGACACCATCGTAAACAGCGTAAGTTACTGTCTGCTCAGAATGAATACGGTACAGAGTTCCACCACCTTTTAACCATACGACTATCTCTCTTCCTCCTAACGCAGTAGCATCTGCCCAACCAGCAATAAATAATTTCGAGCTTTGGATATCTGCCGAAATGAAATTTGAACCGTGCCCATAACTAAATGTGTGATATTTAAAAGTAGAAATTAAAGATCCACGCCAGTTTGAATTCATATGTACATCAGAACGACCAATATATAAAGTAGTTTCATAATGCTCAAACCAATTCGCATCTGAAAAAGTAACTGGATAGAACTTATCCAAATCGCCACCAACATTTATATCAACTGTTGTCTGTGCAAAAACAAGTTGGCAGAATGAAATTAAAGGGACTATTAGAACTATTTTTTTGATAAATGCTTTCATGCTAATTTTTATTTATTTTTTGTTGTACTTCTAAGATTAGTTTTTTGAGATCTTTTACTTCCTTATCCTTTTCAATCAAATGCAGCGTCAGCTCTTCTATTTTCTTCAATAAGATCTTGTTCAGTTCCCCCAAGGCTACGCCTTCTTTTTCGATTTGTGCAGCTGCAGGAACTTCGGGCAAGTGTCCATTAGCTTTGATAAAGGTCTCCAACTCTGGCAAAGTGTTTAACTTATAATCGGGTTTGAAAACATAATCTGGCCAGTTAGCAGTCTCTACCTTAATTTCCTTTGCTCTGATTTTACCGTTCACCGCCAATTCGTAATCTCGTGGTGTAGGTGTTTTAATTCCAACGTTTCCTGAAAAATAATGAAGATTATTTGCAGCGGTATTTATTCCCAACAAAGCCGAAAGACCAGGTTCATCACCATTCACCACATCTACCCTTGGCGCATAAAAATATTGGCGGTCGTTTACATTAGTATCATAATATAAATAAGCTCGGTGTACTGCCGAAGTAGCTCCAACAGGAAACTTATAATCGATTATATTTACTACTTTCTGCCCAGTAGCACCATCGTAAATACCCCCATAACTTTCTGTTGAAGTATCATCACTTGCGTGAACATAGGCCACCAATAAGTACCACTTATCTAATTCTGGAAGATCACCATTCCAGAAATAAGGATTTCCAGCAGTTGAATTATCTAAATACAGTGCATCTTGACATCCAAAATAAGAATAACCATCATTAGAATTTGTTTTCTTCATCCAAACCGTAAATCGATGCATTTTTTGATGGTCAATGTTAATGTTGCTTGAATTCCATCCCCCATCTGGATAGCTTACCCCATCAGGAATAGCTTTCCATAAAACGACCCTGTCACCATGCGGTCCTATGCCCCATTCCCTAAAGTTTTCTTCCGCAGCACCGTTTACATTGAAGCCGCCTATACTTCCCTGCCCCACTTTCCAGTGCTGAAGGTCCAATAAATTTTGTGATAACACTTGGAATGATAAGCTTAAGCCAAGAAATAATAATAATAGTTTTTTCATCGATTTTTATTTTTTGATGTATTGAAGATTTTAAAATTGAGAACAAGCGTAAGCCACAAGTTGATCCAGATGGATACTTGCATATTGGTAAAAGCCAAGAGATTATTGGATTAGAAGAGCATTTTTTTTCATAGTTAGAAGCGTTGGTTTATGTGCATTGAAGTTAAGTATTTTAAACTTCGACTGCAATTTTATTTCATCAAAAATTAAAGCTTATCAACTAAGCCTCAAGCCATTGATTAACGTTCCACCGCACTTAGGCCCAACTGCATACTGAGCGCTTGATCGTTTCCTTTTGGACCTTCGCTCTTAGGCGAAGTAATGGTCAATTGCGCTATTTTGCCCAAGCCATCACTTTTACTTAAAGTGTCCAATAACTTTACCATATTAAAATAACTGCCCCTAAATATAAATTGCTGCTGACGAATAGCCGTTGGATTACTTGCGGTATCCGCCACTTGCGGCATAGGATTATAGCTGATTTTCACTTGCTGCGAAACCGCCATGTCTGATACGGATTGCCATACTTTAGTGTCCATCTCCTCTTTTTTCACCCTATAGTCGGTAAGCACTTTTTGGTAGAAGTTGTATTTTTTGTTGAGATGCGGGTAGGCAGCATCTTGCATTTGCAAAGAAGCTTCTTTTTTTAAATTTTTATTCAAGCTATATGCCTCTATGGCATGTTTAAACGAGAAAACATAAGCCACATAAAGTACCAGCACTGCCGCAACAATGGCTACTATTTTTTGCTTTTTATCATCTAATTTATGCCACATGGTTTAATAGCTTACAAGTATGTCAAACTGATAATTATCCTTTTCTGGATCTTCCTGAAACTTAACTAGCTTGGCGCTTTTTACCCAAGCTTTTTCCCTTAACACAAAAATCCAATTGTTTACAGCCGTCAAATTAGCTGTGGTTCCCTTGATCTTGATGTTGGGTTTTCGTTCAGCCTTCTCTTCTTCTGTCTTAAAATCGTTGATGGCGAGTGCCAGCAGGCTCAACTGTCTTGGCATACTCTTCCCTATTTCGTTTACCAAAAACCCGTAATTATAGCCGCCGTTCCAAGCTAACTGTTTAAGTAGATGTTCCTGTTTGCTGATCTGTTGCTTAAGCAGATCCATTTGATCGGCGCTAGCGGTTTGAGCCCCTACTTCGCGAAGCAGTTTTTCGTTCTCTTGATTAAAATGACTGAATAAGGTAAAGCTAATAAGGAGTAAAGCAAACAAGCCTCCCAAAAAAAACAGTGCTCTTTTTTTCCAAAGGACTGTTCCCTGCAATTTGTCGAAACCATCGTTAATGACGGCTACATCAGCTACAATAGCAGGCAATTTATCTGAAAGCAACAGCTGAAAAGCAGCAGCATAGGCTACCACCATTTCTTCATCAATAGGTTGCTGACCTACTTTTAAGGGAAATGCTGATTTTGCTTCGGTTTTATAAGCGTAAGATTGAAAACGTTTATCCGTCATCACAAACTGATGTCCGTCTATCTGTACTTCTTCACCATATACATTAAGTTGGGGCAAAATATGCAAAGCTACCATTCCGCCAAAACTCAGCCTACAAACTTCTATCCCTGCTCTTTTGAGCTTTTCCAAAAGTTCTAGCACCCAGTCTTTACGGGCAATGCTCAAAACAAAACTTCGTTCTTGATGGTATTGCTGCACGAAGAAATCATTGGCTTCAATACTTGGAAACACCAAGCGAAAATTCTTATCGGCATCTTCTTCTCCATCGGCAATTTCCATATTTTTATGGATGATACCCTTTCCTGAGATGACCAAGGCAACAGGCATTTTTCGTGGTAACGATTCTAATATCTTTACCAAATTACCTTCTACTATTTTCTTTTCACCAATGAGCACTTCGTTCCCCTTGCGCTCCAGCTGGCAGTAACGACCACTAAATTGGTGATCACCATGATGGTGTAAGGTAAAACCTATAACTTTTGTGAAAGCATCTCCCAACATCCTTAATACAAAATAGTAGGTTTAATAAAAACCAAGGTGACCACTTTGTTATTGCTTTTCTCTCTACTGCTAAAAAGCCATTTGATGATAGGAATACGAGAAAGTAAAGGCACTCCTGATGCTGATTCTGTTTTTTCGGTACGCTCCAAACCTCCCAGTACAATCATGTCTTCATTTTTAGCCCTAATGAGCGAAGTAAACTTACTGGTGGCTTTTGGCGGTGGTGCATTTAATGGTGGATTACCAATAAAATCGGAGATATTTACCTTGATGTTCAGCGTCACCTGGTCGTCGCCCGAAACTACCGGTCTAATGTCTATTTCTAAATTGGCATTTACTTCTGTAAACTGCTCGGTCACTACCGTTTGGGCATTTAACGAAGGAATTACATTTTGTGTACGTTGGCTGTAATAACGTGAACTTCCAATGCTTAAGTTAGCCGAATGACCATTTAAGGTAGATAGCTTTGGAACCGAACGAATTTCGACATTGGAATTGGCTTCCAATGCACTAAGCCTCACATAAAAATTAGGGGTTACCCTGCCTAAATTGATGGAATTATTACTCCCCAATCGGGAAAGAAAGTCGTTGATGGAATTGGCTCCAAAAGTATAGTCGATACCTGGCAAAATGGTTCCTCCTGTACGCACACTATCCGAAACTCCTGCAGAAATTCCCGTTTTTACGGTCTTGCCTTTTCTTACATCTACCAAAGTCACTTCAATGAGTACCATAGGCACTACGCGGTCTATCTGGCGAATGTAGTTCTCTATTTCGTTGATTTGCGGGGCCGATCCTGCCAACAAAATGGTATTCTGTTCTCTAAATTCCTTAATCTCTACACCCTTTTTCCATTCGGTAGGAATCATCATTTGAATGGTATCCAAAGAACGATGTTGCAATTGTACAATACGGTGTGAACGCAGACCTTCCAAGCGTCTATCGCCAATTAAATAAACCCCTGCCTCTCTTTTGTAGGTGTATTCGGTACCTTGTAAAAGCGAGGTCAGAAAGTGATCAAACGTAATGTTGTTTAAACGGGTGGTTACGCTGCCTTTCATATCCGAGTAGATAAAGTAATTGGCACCAGCCTCTGTAGAAGCCGTTTTGATCAAATCGATAATCGGTGTATTTAAGGCATCAACACTCAGTAACTTATCGCCCTTGGCATCTTTTCTACTGGTTAGGTTAAAACCTCCACCCTGTGCGCCACTTGCACCAGCGGCTTGTGGACGGTTATTTCGTTTTACAGCGGTATTATTATCGCCCGTAATATATAACTCCTCACCTTCGCCCAAAGCCTGAAAAATATAGACGTTGTCGGAAGTTTTATTCATCTTTAAACCATTGGCGTAAGCCATTTTATCCAATGCGGTTTCAAATGGAGCGGCGGCAATAAAAGCCGAAACAGTTTTGTTAAGCAAAGTGGTAGGTACCACTACATTTTTTTGCGATACCTGACTGATTTTTTTGGCTACCGCTGCCAAGGTATCATTGCTCAGCTCAAAGCCCAATTGATCTGTAGTGGAATTATAATTGACCCTGATACTTCTTGGCACCACTACCTGTTTTGGGGCTGCTACCTTGGTAATAGACATGATGGAACCAATAATATTGATATCCAAATCGTACTCCTTGGCCAAAAATAAAAGGATGTTTAAGGCCGTTTCGTTGGTAAAGTTATTGTATACCTTAAAATTTAATTGTGGATCAATATTGATATTGAGATTGTTGGTTTGTGCTAAAGCCTTTAAAAATTCGGCAGCGTTAGCGCCCGACATAGAAAACTGTACTTTTTGGTTAAGCCCTGGAACGCTAACCGAAAGCACTTTAAGCCTGTTCTCTATTTGTTGTAAACGTTCATTTTTGACCTGATCCTGTGCCTGTGCATTGCCCAAGCCTACCAATAAGACAAGGATAAAAACAACACGTGAGACCATTAGGTGGTAGATTTGTTTCATTAACTTAGATATTCAATAGTAAAGGAAATATTTCTTCGAGAGTGGTTTGTCCAGTAGCAAAAAGCTCAAAAGCGTTTCCACCCAAGGTTTTAATATTTCGGTGTTTTAAATGCTCGTCAATATACATATTCTCCTGCTTGATTTCAAAAGCCAATTCGGCATCAATAGGAATCACTTCATAAACCGCCTTACGCCCCTTATAGCCAGTGTAATAGCAATGGCTACATCCAGTAGTAGTAAACTGGGTATTTAAGGTCATTGGCGGTTTAAATTGTTTAGGGTAGCCGCTACCATCAAAAGGAACTTGCTGTTTGCATTGAGGGCAGAGCAAGCGCACCAAACGTTGGGCCACCGTTGTGTTTAAAGTATTAGCTACCAAAAAACCTGGGATGCCCATGTCCATTAACCTTGAAACGGTTCCCCATGCGGAGTTGGTGTGAATAGTGGAGAGGACCAAGTGCCCCGTTAACGCTGCCCTTATCGCCATGTTAGCCGTTTCTGGATCGCGGATCTCCCCTACCATGATCACATCAGGGTCTTGTCTTAAAAAGGTACGCAGGGCTGAGGCAAAGCCTAAACCAATGTTTTCCCGCAGCTGTACCTGATTGATCCCTTCAAGCGTATACTCAATAGGATCTTCGATAGTGAGGATATTGCGGGTGGTTTTGTTCAATAATTTGAGCGTAGCGTATAGCGTGGTGGTTTTACCAGAACCTGTTGGTCCACTAATTAAAATAATACCATTGGGCCTTTGCACGCCTTGCAGATAGTTGCTCATGTCCTCTGCCGAAAGTCCTAGAGTATTTAAATCGATATTGGTACTACTATTGCTCAACAAACGCAGCACGACCTTTTCGCCGTGTAGGGTTGGCAATACCGAAACCCTAATATCGAACGCTTCGCTTGCACTAGATTTATAATGGATACGCCCATCTTGCGGCAAACGCTTTTCGGCAATATCCAAATTGGCCATGATCTTAATTTTGTTGATCAGGGCAGGATAGTCTTCTTTGGTGATTTGATAACGTTCAATCATCATCCCGTCAATACGGACACGCACACGGGCTTTTTGCTCAAAGGTTTCGATGTGGATATCACTACTCTTCAACTTTTTGGCTTCGTTAATGAGGGTTACCAAAAAATCGTCATTGGCATAAATAGCACCCAACTGTTGTTGATTTGCTTCGCTATGATTTTGGAGATAATGGGTAGCCAACAGGCGGTTCATCTCTGTTTTGGGCAGAGCTTCAAAACTGATTTCGTAGTTGAGCATTACCTGTAGCTCGTCCTTGAGTGTTTCATCTACCTGCTCCTCATCGGCATAAACCACCAATACATTACCCTGCAATTGTTTTGGAACAACGCGATAGTGCACAGCCATATCCTGATGGATGAGATGAAGCGTATCTAGTGGGATATTCATGGTTTGGTTTAAGGCCTTTAAGTTAAAGGTTTTTTAGAGATTGAGAAAGGAGATGAGCCAAAAATCTTGCGTAAGGTCAATTTTTAAAGTAAAATGATCCATTAACATTAATACTGCCAAGCAAAAAGCCTGCGCTCCTGCCAAAGGTATTTTAGGATTTTTATGACGAAGATAAACCCCTAAAATCAACACCAAAAACAGGCTACTGATGTGAAAGGCCAAAAAGTTGAAAAAGGAAAGGTAGCTGGCCAATAAAATGAGGAACAACAAATCACCTTCTCCCAAATAACCTTTAAAAAGGTTGACCCATTTGCGTTGCTTTAAGGCAAAATAACCAAATAGCGGCCCCATTTGCAGTGTTAAAAAACAGCTATTGGTGAGGAGATCTGCCCAAAGCTGTGACCAACCTACGGCCTGATATTTAAGGTAAACCAACCCAGCACCTGTGGTTACAAATAACCAAATGGAAATGGCCCTGTATTTGAAGTCTTGCCAAGCCATAGCTAAAAGCAACAACACGGTTAGCCATGTGATCCAAAGCATTAGTCGGGCGTTACTTCTTTTAGGTTCTTGTCTTGGTCTATTTGCCAAACGTTAAAGGTACCATTGCCGTTAAAATCGGTCACAGCGGTAGCCTTGGCCAAATAGGTATTGTTATTGGCCGACACGATTTCTATTTTATAATTGGCCTTGCCGTCTTTACCGTCGGTGGTGAGCTTTTCTTGAATAAAGCCAATTTCGGTTAAATCTGTAGCATAACGCGAATGCTCAAAGAAATAACTTTGTTGTAGCTTGGCCAAATGTTCCAATTGTAATTTGGCCTCGGTAGTTTTGGCCTTAGTGATCAAAGGCATTAAGTTAGGCAATGCCAATAGTACCAAAATGCCAATAATTACCAATACTACCAATATCTCGGTGAGGGTATATGCTTTAAGTTTTTTGTTTAAGAGCTGTTTCATATGGGTTGAATTAATTGGCATGCTGATTAAGGTTCCTAAATTAGGAAAAAATCAACTACGGCGAAATTTTGAGTGAGAGTTATTCCTATTTTCTCCGATTTATGCTAGCTGCATAAATCGGAGAAAGGGAAAACATCCTTAATTACCGCTCTTTTTTGAGCTTTGTTGTTTCAACTCGGCCATCATTTTTTTGATAAGCTCATCTTGCTCTTGGTTCTTTTTGTTTTGATCAATGAGCAACAGGGTAAGCTCCTCAATCTTCTTTAACAAAATCTTATTCATCTCGCCTAGTTCTACCCCTTCCTGTTCCACTTGCTTAGCTGTGGGCACTCCTGGCAGGTGCTTATTTTGTCTGACGAACTGTTCTATCTCTGCTAGGGATTGGTTTTGATAACCTTCCTCAAATACATAATCGGGCCAGTTGGCGGTTTCTACCTTAATTTCCTTGGCTCTTATTTTACCATTTACAGAGAGTTTTTCTTTGGGATTAAGCGTTCCTATACCTACATAGCCTTCCACTGGGTTTAAAGAAAGGTTATTGTAACCAACATAACTCTCATTTGCCTGGATCACACCCGTACCATTATCTAACAATGCTATTTCTAAAGCTCGACTACTGTAGGTACCTAAATTATTTAAAATTCTAATTTGAGCATTGTGCTGACCAACATAAGTATAATCATTAGTATTCAAACTATTATAAATGATCATTTTCCCTGAAGGTAAAACCCCAAAATTTGAACCTAACCTTACTCCTCCAGTAAAATCTCCTCCGTAATTTAACGTTAATACGTTTCCATCGTCATGCACAAAAGCTCTGCCCCCACTTCCCCTCGGCTGGTAACGAAAGGTAACGTCAGCAGCACCATTATAATAAAAGATATTATCGCCATTGGGTGAAACGATTTGTGCCTGAACGCCACATAAACAAAAAACAAATAGCGTTGAGAGAGATAACTTTTTCATGGTTTATTTACTTTTTTTCTAATTTTTCTATTCTGGAAATCAATGCTTCTATGGCTTCGTCTTTCTTTTTTAGATCGGCATTAAATTGATCAAGCCTTTTTTCTTTTTCTATCAGATGCAAGGTTAGCTCTTCAATCTTCTTCAATAAAACCTTATTCATCTCGCCCAGTTCTACCCCTTCCTGTTCTACTTGCTTAGCTGTGGGCACTCCTGGCAGGTGCTTATTTTGTTTGACGAACTGTTCTATCTCTGCTAGGGATTGATTTTGATAGCCTTCTTCAAATACATAATCGGGCCAGTTAGCGGTTTCTACCTTAATTTCCTTCGCTCTTATTTTGCCATTTACAGAGAGCTTTTCTTGTGGAGTTGGCGTGCCAATGCCCACGTCTCCATTAGGTAAAATTTTAAAATTCATATTATTGTTCAAGGAAATACCAAATCCACCTGTTGGCATCGCACCGCTTCTGATATTACCCACGGTCCAAACATCACTATACCATTTATAAGAACTTCCCGAAACAATGTCACCCTCAATGTAATTCGCAGGCAAATAGGTCAATACCTGTCGTTGTTCATTACCGTAGGCTGATATTGCCCCATCTACCGATAGCTTATCTGAAGGATTTGCTAGTCCTATCCCTACATTACCACCTTGGGTCATGGCGAGTACTGGTGTTGAATTTTGTCCTTTGCTTAAAAAGCCTAAACTATTGGAATTCCCTTCCAATTGCAGCGAAAATTTTTCCTCACCATAATCCCCTGTTGCACCACCTAAATTTTGCGAAAAAACAATAGCGTTTCTAGCACTAGTACCAAATAACCAAGCGTCATTTCCTACCTCAAATCTGCCCGTCAATACCAAATGTGTCCTTCCAAACATTGTTGCATTATTGGTAATAAAAAGCCTAGTTGATGAGTCAAAACCTGATCCGCCTTTGATTTGAAGATCACTAAGTGGGGAAGTTGTACCAACTCCTACGTTTCCCGAAGAAGGAAATGTATTGGTTTGTGCCATGGAGTTATTAGCTCCAACAATAGCTATGGCAGCTACCGATAAGATAATTTTAAGTTTCATAAATATTGATGTGATGATTATTTTTTATTCTTTATCCATTTTTCTATCTCGTTCAACCTCGCGTTATTCTCTTCTTTCTCCTTTTTTAGTTCTTTATCTTTTTCAATTAACAATAGCGTAAGCTCCTCAATCTTCTTCAGCAAAATTTTGTTCATCTCCCCCAATTCTATTCCCTCTTGCTCTGCTTGTTTTGCTGTGGGCACCCCTGGCAAATGCTTATTTTGTTTGATGAACTGTTCAATCTCTGATAGGGATTGGTTTTGATAACCTTCCTCAAATACATAATCGGGCCAGTTGGCAGTTTCTACCTTAATTTCCTTGGCCCGTATTTTACCGTTTACAGAGAGCTTTTCTTGAGGAACTAAGGTGCCTATGCCTACATTTCCATTAGTACGAAGTGTCATCACATCATTCCAATAACCTGCGGTAAAGGTCAAATCATGTTGACTTTCTGTTCCAATTTTGGCTAAATTGCCCATGTGCGCAAACATGCCCACTTTAACTCCAGTAGATTCTTCTGTAGCCATTATTTTGGCATGGTTAGATCCATTCAACTGTAAAACCTTGTTCCAACCTTGAACATTATCTACAGCTGAAGTTCCGATACCTACATTACCCTGTCCATCTGCAAACATTACCGGTACCCCATTGTACTTTTCAATTTTAAAAGAATATAGGTCGGATGCCCCCCCACCTCCTCTAGAAAACAATCCATAACCGCTAGACGACTCATTTTCAAAATCAGCGCTGTTATCTCTTGTAACAGAATGCTTAGCTCTAATTACGCCATTCACATGAAGTTTAGCTAAAGGGGTTTGAGTTCCAATACCTACATAATCATTCACATCTGAATAAAATATATTCTGATTAGTACTTGAATTATAGAAGCCAAAACCTGAATAGTTTGCAAACATACTGTAATAGGAATTACTGGTCTTCTTCATTAAAATTTCCGTGGAATTAACGCCGTTGGTGTTAATGGTAAGAGATTGGTCAATGGTTTGTTGCGCCATGGCTTGGCCACTACACAACATAGCCACCAAAAGTGTTTTTTTGAAGTTTGATTTCATAGTTTATTGTTTTTAATGATTTGAGCGAATAGAAATGTTTTTTTAATTTGATGGTTGAGCAGTTCAAATATAAATAAGTTGGAGAAATCTAACTATTTTAAATCGTCTTAAATTAGAATAAACTAGCCGAAAAAACCTAACCGAAAAGATTATATAAGTTTTCGCAGTAGCTGCTGGCGGGCACCATCGCTGTACTGCGTACTGCTACCTTTTTTATCAACCACATTTAAATGGTTAGTGATAACACCAACCAAAGGTAAAATTATCCGCTCTTTTATTTTATATGACTAAATTCTTATTAAAAATATTGCTTACAGGCACAAGTTATCCTAACTAAAGCCTAATCACAAAACTTTCGCTAAGTGAATGTATGATAAAAAACACAAGCACCGCCACGCTAATGCTTGCGCTAGAAGGGATGCAATATCAATTAATTTTTATTCTTTATCCATTTCTCTATTTCGTACAACCTTTTATTCTGTTGTTTATTCTCTTCTTTTTCCTTCGTTAACTCCTTGTCTTTTTCAATTAACAATAGTGTAAGCTCTTCAATCTTCTTCAACAAAACCTTATTCATCTCGCCCAGTTCTACCCCTTCCTGTTCCACTTGCTTTGCAGTGGGAACACCTGGCAAGTGCTTGTTTTGCTTAATGAACTGTTCTATTTCTGCTAGGGATTGGTTTTGATAGCTTTCTTCAAATACATAGTCGGGCCAGTTAGCAGTTTCGACCTTAATTTCCTTAGCTCTTATTTTGCCGTTAACCGAGAGCTTTTCTTGTGGAGTTGGCGTGCCTATACCTACATTGCCACCTTGGGTCATAGCCAGTACAGGTATTGAGTTTTGACTTTTGCTTAAAAAGCCTAAACTATTAGAATTCCCCTCCAATTGCAGGGAAAACTTTTCATCGCCATAATCCCCTATTGCACCACCTAAATTTTGCGAAAAAACAATAGCGTTTCTAGCGCCAGTTCCAAACAACCAAGAGTCATTTCCATCTTCAAAGCGTCCTGTCAATACCAAATGTGTTCTTCCGAAAGCCGTAGCGTTATTGGTAAGAAAAAACTGAGTTGATGCATCAAAACCTGATTTTCCTTTGACTTGAAAATTGCTGGCTGGAGCATTCGTACCAATACCCACTCGATCACTGGCATCTGCGTAAAGCAAGTAATTATTAGTAGTTGAATTATAAAAGCCAAAGCCTGAATAGTTAGAAAACAAGTTATAATAACTTGTATTATCCTGCTTCTTCATTAAAATTTCTGTTGAGTTTACCCCATTGGAATTAATAGTAAGTGTTCGATCGATGGTTTGTTGCGCCATGGCTTGGCCAGCACACAACATGGCCACTACAAGTGACTTTTTGAAAGTTGATTTCATTGTTGATGTTTTTAAATGAGTTGAGCGAATAAGAATTTCTAATTTGATGGTTGAGCTGTTCAAATATAAATAAGTTGGAGAAATCTAACTATTTTAAATGGCTTAAATTAGAATAAACTAGCCGAAAAAACCTAACTGAAAAGATTTTACAGGTTTTGGAAAAGTGGCACGAAGATAGACCTCAACGCTTCCGTAATTTTAGGACAAAAAAAACACTCAACTTATTGCATACAAATGATTTGATGAATAAATAAGCAATCATAATCAAATATCTCTACTATAGAAACATGTCTATAGACAGTAATGCCTAGGGCATTGCGCTGGCCATTTTTTTATTACTTTATGGGCATTAAGCTTTTTACGCAACTTATCACCTTATCTTTTATTTGGCAAACAGAATTGAAATAGGCCAATAACGAATTTGTTGGGGCTTACATACGAAGAAATCAAGAATTGGTAAGGGCTATTCCTTTGCAGAACCTAAAAACATTTCGTTTGGAAGCTAAAGAAGCCTATTATAAATTAAGGATAGGTTAGATGCTTTCTGGAAGATTAACGAGGGCCTGGAACCTTGGGGAAGTACAATCAATCAGCTCAACCAACACATCAGTAATTATATGACCTTGTTAAAACGTCGTAGTGCTGGTGGTGCCACGGAACAGCACGAGCTAGCTTCAGAGTAGCGACAAAAAAAGCGGACAGTAAATTGTCCGCTTTTTTTTATTGTTATAATTTGTGGTTGGAGTGATCGCCATATTGCTCAACTTTTGGTGATCACACCAACCAAAGGATAAAGGGCAATCATTTACATCTGCCGTATCTTTGTATGGCAATGTTTTCTAACAAACCATCTAATACAAGACTATCCTTATCTAATTTGAGAATTTTATTTCTTACGGTTTTCTCATCTTTTTGAATCGACAAAAATGCGCCTAGGATAGCATAATTACACCTATATATCGTATCGCCAGTACTACTTAAAATCAACTTACCGTTATGATCAAATCTAAGTTTGGGATAGTTAATATGCTTCTTATTTAAGCACCAATCGCCCTTGATAATTTCTAGATCAAAGCTTGGTCGCAAACTTGAGCAATAAGCTATTACAAAAGATGCCAAAAGGAGAATTATCAAAGAAGCAGATTTATATTTCATTGATGTAGAATCTTTAGATTTTATTCACACAACACTCGTGCGTCAGCTTGGAAACATATTCCTTTTTTAAAGTAGTTAAAGAGGTTAATTAACTATCCACCCATTTTTAATAGAAATCTCATGATAAAACCTGAATATAGATGAATCAGGTTGATATGATATTTTTTTTAATGGCTTAACCCCTGTTAGCTTTTGCATTGCCCCCATTTTAATTTGATATATGGACATACCTTTATAACGGATATCATGAACAATTCTTGGATCCATGGCGTCTGCTAGTAAATATTTGACCATACGCACTTCTTTATGGCTAGAGACATAATTTGTTGCTAATATGATTTGCTTTTTATCTCCGCTATTAAACATCTCTACCAGCTTTTTTTCCTCAATCACTTTACTACAAGAGAAAAGAATAAAGATGACTATAAATAATTTGTATTTCATTGTTTTGCTATTCTAAATCTTTTTATACTAGAAACGATACTACTATTCTCGGATGACCTTAAAACATTTGATAGCCTAGAAGGGCTAAATCCAGTTGTATTAGTAATATTCTGTACTGCTAAAACGGGGAACCTTGAACCATGTACGGCTGGACTTTTTTCTTTGATTTTTATGCCGTTTTCAATCAAAGATTGAAGAGCAACGGTAGTACAGTTATTACCTAATAAACTATATGTCCCAGGATCCTTTATATATTTTTGCAATGTTGCCTCAATTTCTTTCAATTGCTTTTCTGTAAGATTTATTTGGTAGGATGTAATTACGTTACCCGCATATTTAAGATTAAAGTCTCGTAAATTATCTACATGCATTTCCCCTTTACTTCCGAATAATTCTGACGGATCATAAGCTTGATTATTATTTTCATCAGATGGATAATATCCATACACTTTGCCTCCAATTTTAATCGCAGTATGCCCAACATCCAGCCCAGCCTCCTTATCCCATACAAAAACCTCTATCTTCCTATTCTTAGGAGGATCTTCCTGGGAAGGAGTTTTATTTCTGCCAATTCCATAATAGGCCAATATATCATCGAAGTCCTTATCTCCTGGCTTATACGTTCCCGCCTCTCCTGCATACATCCCGTCAACATCAATGAAACGGATGGGATTGTTCAAGCCATAACTGTAAGGGCTGTTTCTCCTACTCATTTCGGTCAATGGATCCACTACATTCCACCTTCCAATCTCTGGATCATAAAACCTTGCACCGTAATCATATTGACCCAATTCTTCTTGCAACTCCTTGCCATTGTAAAGATAGCGGTTTAAATTGGCTCCTAAAGAAGATCTCTTACCAAAAGCATAATAATCCGTACGTTCAAGGGGCAGTGCCGTTCCTCCATCTTCCTTGAAGGTAACCCGCACATTACCCAAATGATCCGTCAGGTTATATTCGTAGGTATAACTTCCATTACTGTTTCTGGCAATCCCTTCTTCGGTCTGGATGAAATCAATGACATTATTGGTGTATTGGATTCCGTCCACGTAATCCGTAGTGGTGGTCGTTCCAGTGGTCGACACCTTTCTTAGTTTCCTTCCCGCCGCATCATAAGTATAGGCTAAGCTTAAACCTATTTTGTTGGCGCTAATAGGTAAACTCAGGTGGTTATAGCTAAGCCCAACACCATTGCGGGCATCGGTAGTGGCATTGCCATTGTCATCATATATATAGGTACCTGTGAGGCCCGAAACGCTCTGTAGTCGATTACCCGTATAGTTGTAGGTTTTTGCGCCAAGACCATCACGGTCAAGGCTCAGAATGTTACCCATCACGTCATAGTCCAACACCTCCGACATGCCCATAGCCGTGCCATTGATCAATCTGTTCAGTTTGTCGTACTGGTAGGTAAAGGCATTGTTGCTATTATTGGTAAAGCTTTGGCCCGAAATGTTACCATTAAACTGCTGATGGGCACCATCGTTGTACTGTAAGGTCATGTTAAACAGTGGAGCACTGTTGCTTGTCTTCAACCAACCTCGCTCGTTATAAGTAAAGGCAGAGGTTTGCAGACCATTGTGCAGCTTCTTGGTTTGCAATTGTCCAAGGTCGTTATATTGCATCTCCGAAAGCAGCACTTCGGTACCGCTGGTTTGCGGGGTGCCATAGGTGGTTTGGTAGGTTTTGATTTTACGGCCCATATGGTCGTATTGGTAGCTATTGGCCACTACCATGGTCTTGCCATTGTTCAAATGGGTACGGTTGGTATTCTTTACGCTGCCATCGAAGTTGTACTCAGTATCCATTACATCGGTAACATTGTTCAGATGATGTTCGCCTTTGATTTGTATAGCACGCCCATAACTATCATAATAACTTACCGATAGCAGCATGGTCCCCGTGCCCAGGATGGTAGTCCTTGCCCCTGTTGACAATCCTTTGGTCCTTGCCGAGGTTACCTGCGTGGTACCATTAGGCTGGCCAAAAGTATTGTTGTAGAAATCGTAATCATCATAATAGGTTATAATATGGTAGTAAGTGATATTATTAAAGGGAAAGGCCAAATTGCTATAGCCTGTACCCACGGCATTGCTATTGGCATTGTCACGTTCTTCCCAAAGTACCGCATGCCCATCTACCGCCGATTGCATGGCTTTTATACCTACAGTATTGTTGTACACGCCCGTAACCACGATACGTCCTAAAGCATCGTATTTGGTAAATAGCCATTGGCCTGCATTGCGCTGCAAAACATCCTGCGTAAGTACCACTTGGTCAAGTTGGTTGTAAACCAAATGCTCCCAGCCTTTGCCTGGCAATCTTTTTTCAGTTACCCTTCTTTTTCCATCGTAGCGGTACAGGTAGCAGAACTGCTCCTGTAAGGTGCCGTTGGGCACCCCAGCATCAGGGCTGGCTCCTGGAGGCAATACAAAACTAAGATTGCCCAAGTCATCGTATACATAATAGGTACTTAACACCTCAATGTTTCCCGCCTTTTCGTTGAACATACGCTTGAGTACTAGCCTACCTTCTTTATCCTTGTATTCCTCTACGGTTCCCTTCTTGCCGTCGCTGCCCTGCCAGTTCTCGTCTTTACTGGTGGTAAGGTAAAGCTGTCCCGCTGTATAAAAACCGTTACTTGAAAGGGTACGTTCATGTTCGTGGCCAGCAGTGGTTACAGCGTCGGCCTTGAACAGCCTTACGGCAAATCCTGTAGTGCCATAGTTGGTATCGCTGTTATTGGTACCATAGCTTAACCTGGCGGTATGCTCGGTAGCTGTGTTAGCAGGCTGCCATGATCCGCCAGGAAAACCTTGTCGTTCCACACGGTTCAGCGGGCTGGGCTCAAACTTGGTGATGCTGAAAGGATAGTCGGTTTGTTTAATACTGGAAGTACCCGACTGTCCCATATAAAAAGCCAGTTGCTCGGTGATACCTGAGGACCTATAGCTACCGCTGGTACCTCCTGCCGCATAGGGTTGGTACTTCACGGCCTCCCTACCAAGCGCATCATAAGCCATGGGCGTTACCAAATCCTGATAACCTGGACTGCCGCCTACCAATACGGTTTGTAGCGAACGACCAAGGCCATCAAAATATTGAATGGTTTGATTCTCTTGGCACAAAGTACGGGCATCATTCAAATTTTGTGCGTTTACCCCCGCTACCTTAAAGATACGGGTAAGGATATAGTTTTGGTTGCTGCTGGGCACACTGGCCAAAGGTCTGCAATCATCCTGAATAAAAACCCTTAGCTTGCTACCTGTTGGTGCGTGGAAATTGGGCAGCAATGTTACACTACCGCTGGCACTAAGTTCTGGTTGATTATGGTAGGCCAAATAGGTAACGTGCTGCTGAGCGTAAATACTTGTGGAAACCAACAGACTAAATAGCGTTGTAATGAATAATCTCTTTTTCATAAAACTTTGGCTTTATAATTATTGGCAAGGGCCAACTTCTGTGATGACTAAACCATTGATAAATTGTGAAGGGCCATATTCGCCGTACATATACCATATGTCGTACATGGGTGTTTCGGTACACAAAAACACCACTACTTCGTTTTCCATAGAAGGCTCCTGCTCTAACTGCCATAAGGAAACAGTCACGTAATTACTACTGCCGCAAGGCTTGTAGCGAACATAAAGGTTATTGCTTTCATCAACAGGGATGGTGATACGGTACTGCATACAGGTTACTATTTGTGTACAACTGCCATTGCTATTAGCATAGCTCTGTCCATTTGCGGCAACATTCGCTGCTGCAAGGGCATCGGCCGCCGCCTGACTTACTGTACTGGTATAGGTACCTGCGGGTACGTTATAGGTTACCATACCACCAGCATAGTTACTGGCACAATTGTTTCTGGTAAAGCTACCACTAGCTGCCACACTGTAATAAATGGTAATGGGCTGTTGCGCCGCATAGTGATAATCATAGGTCTTCACAATATTCCTATCATTGTCTTTGATATGTAGCAAGCGCTGAAAGTTATCATATTCATAGTAAGTTGCAAAACTCTTAGGGTCTATTGTACTGGTCATACCCACCCATGGTTGGTAGGTGTAGCGGGTCATTTGGGTTACCTGTGGCTTAATGATCAGTTCTTTAATCAAGCCAGTATTGGCATCCAAGCTCAATAACCAAGCATTGCTTGGAACGGTAAATAACACACGTCTTTTTGTCCAAGGCCCTTTTTGTTCTATTACAGATTGAGACAATATGGTATGTGCATCGGCAATGGCCAAATCGGAGCCATTATCCCAATAGGTAAGTTCGTAATATTGTCCTGCTGTTAAATTAACCTCTGCCCAAATATATCCAATGGTGTAAGCTAAATTAAAGCAATAGCCAAGGGTAGCGTCGGTTTCTTTCTCTAAGGGTACAGGCATATAGTTAGTCCCGTGCTCCAAAACAAGCCCGTCCTTATCTATATCAGCATAAAAAAGACCATCCAAAGCAACCCTATCTATTTTTGCAGTAAGATATCGTTTATCATAACCCCAAAAATAAGTGGTAAAAACATTGCCCTTGGCTTTATGTTGTAACAGGTTGGCTTTTTGATCGTAAATATCATAACTACCCTGTATTTCATAACCTGTATCATAACTTAGGCCGCTTGGGTTACCCATGGTTGGCGTTTTAGTGCCAAAATGGTTAACCCACAACAGATCCTCTGCTGGTACAATAAAATTGTTGGATAGTTTATAGGTTTGTAGTTGGCTACTGATGATCTTATCTGGGTTAACACCGTCGGTTTGGCTTACCGTATATTCTACCGGGACACCTAACATACTGGCCGACACCATTTTTGTGTAAATATTCGTGATACCGCCATTGGCGTACTGAAAATTATCGGCATAGGCATAATTGCTTCTGGTCCAATCGCCTGTACTATTTGATTTTTTTTGTTCCAACAATTGTTTATTGGCATTGTAAACATATATAGAGGTTGCAGTGGTAGCCCCGCTAGGGGTATAATCTGTTTCTATCTCCTGGTTTAGTACAAAGGGATAGGTGTAATTAAGGTAAGAAACACTGGAAGGATAGTAACGGATAGAATTACAGCCAAGCGCAATGTCCATAAAGTTAAACTCCATAGACCTAATGGCGGGGCTGGTACTTTCCGCCATTCGAGCCCATACGTTTTGTACAGATTTTACCTTTGTTTTTGCATCATCATATAAATTCTTGGTCAACAACCTGCCACGTTCGTAGGCTCTTGAATTATACTCATCATAAGGGGCATAGGTTCTCTTGTACAAATACACTGCTTGGCTATCTTTATAACCATTGTCGTGATTGGTGAATTCTTGAACGGTGTATGATTTTTTACCTAATTCATCCGTTTGCACCTCGGTTACTTCGGTATAGCCCACGTGCACTCCTGCCCCATCATTTAGCGGTAAAATTGGGGAGCTGTTAGACATGGTGTAGCTAAAATTAACCCCTGCCATGTCTTGTGTGGTATAAGGTCCTGTTTGATAAATGGGCAGATTATTTAAAATACCCGAAGATGCGGTGCCGTTATTAATGTAATCTTTTACATAATAGAAATCTTTGGCCAAAGCTAAGGTGTTGGCATTGGTATAACTACTAATGCGTTTAATCCTACTGCCGCCTGCAACATTGGTTAAGGCGCTTAGTACCGTACGATTTTTAGGATCTACGTTGTAGCTGTAATTGTGGGGCTCATATTCAAATATGGTTTTACCACCTGTAGGATAAAAAACAGCTTCGAGCAAGCCTCTGCTAGCATAGCTGAAATTTGGTTCCCTTAATCCGTAAATGGTGCCACCGTTAAAGTTTCCATAGGCATTGCCATTGTAAAAGCCCCAATGATCGGTTACGGTAGTTAAATAAGCGGGCAGGCCTGATTTGTTATTGTACAAAAAGGTGTATTTCCCCTCAGGCTGCAAGGTACTTGATTTGAAGGCTATTTCTTCCAAGAACAATCGCTCTTGGGGAATATTGTTATAGGTGAAATTGATTTCCCTGAGCAATGTTTGTTGATGGTCCAGTACTTTAATCCCATCTAATTTTAGCCAAATCAACTTATCTTGTGGTTGTGGCAGGAAAGGGTGCTGTTGGTAGTAAGGGATCAAGTGGGTGCTGTTCAGCAATTCGTAATCATAAATATTGGCCACTTCAAATACACGTTGGTAATCAAAGTTGGTGTATTTCATCTCATTGCTTGCACTGGCAGAAAAATCTAACTCCACGCCGCCTTGCACTTTAATTTTCTTCAGGTAAACAGGCGAAATAAAGCTGCCATCGTTTCGCCAATTGGCGTAAGAGTAGCTGCTGCAATTGGTGCTAATGCTGTAAAAGTTAGCATAACGGTATAATTGGCTGATATAAGGCCCACGCTCATATTCAAAGTCAATCACATCGGCCTGGTTAGCGGTAATGATTTGAATGAGGTTCCAGCTGGTGGCCCAAAATCTTTCTCCTTTTTGGGCAGATTTCATGGGTTCCGAGTATTCTATGGCATTGGTACCACCAAAAATATATTTATTGCCTTTTGCATCTTCCAAAGTGAACTTGTTGAAGCTCTTAGGGAGGTAATACCCGTAATATCCGTTTAGGAAAGGTTCTATTAAAGGGTTTTGAGCATCCAGATACACCTTGAAATATTCATCGCTTTGTACACTAAAGGTTTGGGTTTGGGCATTGTAGTAAAACTTACCACTGTGCCCTAAAAAGCTAAAGCTAAATTCATCGGCCTCCAAATCGGTAAGGTTTATTTGGGTATGGAATATCCGTTTATCTGTAGCATTACCATACTGATTGCCCGTGCCGCCTTGCTCCCAGCCTGCTGCATTTAGTATGGGGCCTTTGTAGTAATAGCCGTACTCGTAGTTAATGTCTCTGTGTTCGTCGGCATATTTTTTAATTTGCCTGGTAATGGCACCTCCTGCATTGAGTGTCCATCCTGTTCCTGTCCAACCTGGGTGCTGCTCGGGCCTTACCCCTGCCGAATGGTAACTTACCGTCACTGGAATGGTTATTCCCCTGGCATTGATCTGGTAAATGGGTACACTTACACTGGGCGTGCCTGTAAAGTTGGAGACGGGAATTTCGCCGTAGGTGCCTAAAGCGGCTGCGTTTGGACTGGCTGCTGTTGGGTTAAATGGCTTGAGCTGCGCTTTGCTGCTTAAGGTGATCACCAGCATCCATAAAAGAAAGAGGTTTGAGATTGTTCTTTTCATATGCTAACATTAGAGAGTTACACGCTTAATAGCTCTCTTCGTTAGTCAACGGCGGAAATCAATAATCTTTTTTTGGAGAGAGCGGTGCTTAAATATAGTAAACTCTGTTAGCTATTACAACTTTTTGTTGGTTTTTGTGATGGCGGAAAGGAGTTAATGGTTGTGGTGGTCTGGTATCTGTTAGGGCACAAGCGGATGCTTGCGCTAGAAAGGAGGATAATTAGCGTTCCGCTCCTTTACATTATAAGAATAAACTCTTATTAAAGACATTGCTTAAAGGCACAAGTCATCCCCACCAAGACCTAAACACAAGACTTGCGCCAAGGTGGGAAGATAAACTCTTTAGCAAGAATAATATAAATCGATTAATATTTTGCTTCCTTCTCTCCACTTCACCCATCCTTTCAGTTTTTTTTTGTCATGAGGACAACCCTCACATTCTTTTAAACATTCTACCTCTAACCATTCTCTCTCTACCTTAACCACTTTATAAGAGTAGGTATTTTTATCAGCAAGAACTTTCGATTTAAGGTTGTTTTTCTCATACAAAGGGTTTTTGCTTTCTGAAACTATATACACATCATTGATTAAATGCTCGTTCCACGTTTTATAGATTAAATCTTTGCCTAATCTAATGTATTTCCAAGATCCATTCACAAAAACTTTATATCCTCTTTTGTCCTTAAACGCATCAAAAACAATAACATTATAATCAGGATAAAAAGCTCTAATTGATATTTTTGGTAAAGGAACACCATATTTTTTATATTTTACATCATAAAAAGGATAATCACGTTTTGTACTCTCCAACACTGAGCTACTTTCCTTATTATCTGAATACACCACTTTCACTTCTCCATTTTTATCCTTTGTTATCTTTAAATACCAACCTCCATCTTCATTTAGCACAGAAAGGCTTTTAAAGTTATCATCAATAGTTAAAACTCCTGAACTGAAAATACTGTTATCTTTTGCCGAACCTTGACAAGCTTGCAAAAAAAACAGAATTAATATTAAATTCTTCATACTACTTAGTTAGTTAAGTTAGGTTTAAAGCCCTGTAAATGTAAATGGTTACGATGATTTGTTTTAATGCCCCTACTTGTGGCAGAACTTGCGTGTGGTAGTAATGTTCCATCGCTTCTTTTTTCAGAAATCATATCTTTCCATCCATATTTATACAGGCTATTATTGAGGGTACTTTGCCTATCCCAATCCATATTACTATCCCCAATAAGTGTGGCACCTCCCGATTTATCTGTATTTAAATATCTCAAATCTCCATTTTTACCTTGTTTATGAGATACACTTGGAGAAGGTGAAGTTCCGTCCGACAGACTAAAACCATTAATTGTTAAATCCTTTACATTAGCTTCAGAAAGTGCTCCAAAAAGCGCCGCAGCTGCATCTCCTCTGATATAAGCATTATTTTCATTACCACTTTTAACCGTAAACGCAAAAGACCTAGATTCATCTTGAGAGTTAAAAGCAAACTCAGAATGTAATTGGAGTAGATCATTTTCATTTTTAACAAGCTGTGTCACATACTCATACTTCCTAATCGTTGTAGTTGTTGCTCCTTCTACCGTGGTAGTTGCTGATTTTTCCAGATAGAACTTATCAAATTCATCCTCAGTTTCTACAACCCTTATAGTACCGTCTTTTCTAATAAAATAATCATCAACAGGTGCCATGCCGTCAGGATCAACAAATCTGATTGGGTTATTAAAAGCATAATTATATGGACTATGCCTGCGCATCTGTTCTGTTAAGGGGTCTACTACATTCCATCTACCAATCACTGGATCATAGAACCTTGCACCATAGTCATACTGTCCCAGCTCCTCCTGTAACTCCTTGCCATTGTAGGTATAATTAATTTTAGGGGCACTTATTTTACGATTAATTTCCATTCCAAATGGTAGATAATCCGTTTGCTGTAGCACTAACCCCATATTGTTGTATACTATACGCGTATTCCCCAAATGATCCTTCAGGAAATACTCGTACTGATATGTGATGCCATTCCTTCTGGCTATCCCCCCTTCAACATGTAAAAGATCTATTGCTGCACTAGAGCCATTGACTACATATTCAATCCCACCAATGTACTGTCGTACCTCAGCTTGCGACTGCTTGGTCAGCTTTGCTCCCAGCGCATTATAAAGATAGCTAACTTTCGGCATATTATTGTTATCGGTTACCTGGCTTGGCAAGTTTAGTTCATTATACGACATTTTGATATGCCCATCGGCCACAACACTACCAAAACCATTGTACTGAAAGCTTCTGCTGTAGTTACTGTTATTAGTAAAACTTTGCAGTTGATTACCAGAACTGCCATAATTATATGCAAATGTCCCCACCCCACCCGGAAGATGTGGCTGGCCGGAACGCACAAGGTTGGTAATGTTACCCATTTTGTCGTACGTAAGGGTTTCGCCATGTCCTTCATCACTGATGCCAATCTGTAACCTGTTCGCTCTATCGTAGGTATAGCCATATTGGTGAGGAGTAAACTCTCCTCCCGTTACCCAAATCTGTTCAGAGATATTGCCATTGTACTGCGCTCTGGATAAATCGGTAGGCCTATCATAGTAAAGTGAAAAACTAAATAATGGTGATGATGATTTGGCAAGCCAGCCCCTTGCATTATAGTTTTGAACAATTGATTGACCACCTACCTGTTTGGTTTCCATCTGCCCTATAGCATTATAGTTATATTTGGTTACTGAAGGTGTTTGCTGATTAATTTGTTCGCTAAGCATAACTAAACGGCCAACATGATCGTAAACCTGCTGTTTGGCTATGTTTAAAACCAATGCATTGTCTTTATAATGCTTTCTATTGGTGGTCAAAAGCTCCCCCGCAAAATTATAGCTGTTGGTTACCTCATCAATACCGTTCAGTTGATGTTCGGTCAATACGGTGCTTACCCTCCCCTTTTGGTCGTACAAAATTTCGGACAATAGCAGATTGCTTGTTCCCAAAATGCTAGTTAATGAAGCGGTAGCGAATCCATTGGTCTGGCTGCTTTCTATTGCTGTGCCATTAGGGACCCTAAAACTATTTATCGTTGCTTTTCCCGCAATTACAGGTATGCCCAAAAAGTCGTAACGGTCGTAATAATTTACCGTCAATATGCTAACACCCGAACTAGTATGCTGTGGATAAGAACCATCGGTATAACCTAGCTGCTGGGCATTGTCTCTACTTTCATAAAGCTCCAATGTACCCGTTGGCTTTAGTGTATTATTGGTCGCATTTTGTAGCGCCTCCCTATTTTGAGAAGAGGTAATTTCCCCTTTAATGATAGTTCTACCCAAACGGTCATATTTTAGGAAAGACCATACTGGGCCGCCCGCCCTTTCCCTGTGTGAAGCATCCTGTACATAAATTGGTCGGTCTGCCGTATTGTATACAATATATGTCCAACCACTGCCCGGGATTTTCTTTTCAATCTGCCTATTCCTTCCATCGTAGTGATAGGCATAAATGTAATTGAGAAAACTGGCATCTGTTTCCGTAAAGGAAGTCAAACTCTCCAAAGCCGGTGGTATCACATAGGCCAAATTACCAAAACGGTCATAAATATAATCGGTAGTGACATATGTAGGACTAGTGGTACTTCCTCCGTCCTGCACTTTCTTACAAATAATCCTACCTTCTTTATCCTTATACTCAATTACCATATTCCCCTGTTCATCGTGTAGGATATTTTTGTACAGTTGGCCAGCAGGATAATATTGCCCGCCAGTGGATGCGCCTGTATTGGCGATCCCACTGAGCGTAATGTTCCATTTTCTGATTTCAGCTGCGCTATTAAGCCCATAGGTAGTCTCTACGGTATGCCCTTTACCCACTTCCCAAATCTTACCTGGCGAGGCGGTTTCCAATACCCTATCCAATGGCGAAGCCTCAAACACCTGCTGTGTGTAAGGATTTGGAATTTTGGGTATAGAAGTTTGATCTTGTTGATAAAACTGATACTGTGCACTGTTGGTATATACTTGGGCAAGGGCATCTGTACGCATACTTCCCGAAGGAGAAGCTCCACCCGTGGCTGCTTCATAGGGAAGGTATTTCTTATCTTCCCTGCCAAAGGAATCATAGCCTATAGGTGTTACAATATCCTTTCCTGTTGGCGAGGCACTGATGGCGATTTGCTGTATAGCTCTGCCCAGTCCATCGAAATAGGTAACATCTGCCCGAATTGAATTTCTAGGAAGACTGGCCAACTGTTGCTCGGTGGTAATATTATCGGCCAAAACCGTTCTGTTCAGGATATAGTTCTCTGTACTTGTTACACTGATCGGTAATAAATTGGCAACGGGATCAGAACTGCCCTGCATTTGCGTAGATACATACAGATTGACATTACCCGAGGCTGTGCCATTGCCTTCGGCAACAATATAATAAGTACCGGGAGCAAGATTAGTGGCCAATAAAGAGGACTGTAGTCCCGTACATGATGGGCCGTTATCGTTATTGCTTTGGATTACCGTTCCGCTCGAATTTAACAGATAGAGATAGGTATCGAAATTTGAACCACAGAGTGAAGCTGTTACGGTAGCAGTATTGCCAATAATCAATTTATAATAAATATCATCGCTAGGCTGTCCCATACCATTGCCATAACCCTCAACGCTTGCATTGTTCCGATTGTCGTGATAACTATAGGAACCGCCGAGGGCATAGTTACCAATCAGGATAGCGTCTGTCAGTCCGGTACCCTCGGTAGGGCTTTTGCCGGTCTGTACCTTGATATGATAATTTCCACCCATACTAAGTCCCGTACCGTCAACCACCAGATAATATATTCCAGGATCAAGAACAGTATCTATAATCCCGTCGTAGGTAGTTGTTGAATATATATTTATTCCAGCCGAGTTCAAAAGATTCAGTGAATAGCTTCCAAAGAAATATACTTCATCCCTAAGGACCTTAATACTGGTTCTTTGTGAAAGCTCAAACCGATAATAAATATCATCATCAGTGCTTGCAGGATAGTCATTACCATAGCCAAATAGCGAATCAAAACTCCTTAAATCAGTAAAAGAGATAGAACCACCCGGGTTGTTTGGGATAACAATCGGGCTATTTAAATTATTTCCGGCAATAGGTTTTACAATCCCACTGTTATCATTAACATAAAAATTGATTTCTATCACAACCTGCTCGCCAACGTTTAACACATCGGCTTCATGTACCAAGAAATAGGTCCCCGCTGCCAGATTTAAACTATTATAGCTAGAAGAAGGGGTAAAATAACTGACCGATACTTGATTAAGTTGTTGATCTAAAATATAAATCCTGCTTCCTACAGAAGCGTACATATAGAGTTCGAGGTTTGAATTCCCTGTAACCGTGAACCTTTGCACCACATCTGGAGAAGAATTACCATAAACATTGCCGTACTGTCCTTCAAAAGAACTGTCCATTAGATAATTCTGGGGCATATACGAGGTTATCGAGCCTAATTCGATGGGATTTGAAAACGATGTACCCGTCTGTCCGAAACAAAGAAACGGGGCCAATAAAAATAGATAGATAAAACCTCGGATGGCTTTTTCAAAGAAGCCAGATTGCATACAGGTAAAATTTCTTTTCATCATATTTAATTTGCTCATGGTAGATATTAATGATTCCTGTAGTTATAATCTATTTTCCTCGTTATCGCTCCGTTATCATCTTTGAGCAGGCTTAAACGCCCAAAGGCATCATATTCGTAGTAGGTTGACTTACCACGTGAATCGGTCTGGCTCTTTATACCCAGCAAAGGGTCATGGCTGAAGGAACTGACTTCTATATCTTTCAGCGTTCCTGCGTTGATGGCATTGCGGATTGGTGCAAGAAAGCTATCTATTTCGGCTTTGGTAGGTTTTACCCGTCCACTAAATTCTTGGATGGCGGTAGTCCCAAGCATATTCTCTATTGTTTGGTAATTGAGCCCCTTGATTTCGGCAATGGGCAGCTTGGATCCGTAGCTCCATAAATAGTTGAACACTATATCATTGGCCTTGGAAAGGCTCAATATATTTCCCTTGGCATCATACCTATGGAAAATGATCCCATCCTCTTGTAGTTGAGTAGCTGTATTATAACGTTTTACCCTATCGGAAACAAATATTTCTCCAGGCAATTCATTGTACTGGTTGATAGTCTGACCCACTATTTCGTTATCTACCTTTACCGTTTCCTCGAGCACCTTATTCACATCGTTGGCCTGCAGCAGGCGGCTGGAAAGATAGTCATACGGGGTATCTGCCGGATATAAAGTACTCTTCTCTACGGTTTGGCCCTTACTGTTAACAGTAGTTTCCTTGATCACCTGATCTAGGTTATTGTAGGTATACCCTGTTGTCACTTTGAGCGAATCATTCTCTGTGTAAACAGTTTCGTCCTTAGAAAAAAGAAGCGACTTCCCTGTCTCTACAGTATAAAGTCTATGTTTATAAATCGAGGAAATTTTAGCATAATAGTATGGAAAGAATTCGTCAAAAACACCACCTATTTTCGCAAAAGGCTTTACTTTCAATCCTGTAAAAGATTGACTAATATGATCATAATGATAAGTTTCCTTTTTTAGAACCCTATTTGTACTGGAATAAATCTCTTTTTTTGACAGCACAGGTTTTTTCCAATGATTATATCGCAAAATATGACTTGGTCCATACTGATAATATTGAAAAAAACCACCATTAATACTTACAGATAATGGTTCTTCGTGTGCAGTTGTATATGCATTTTCATAATAGTAAACCGCTTTACCATTTTGACCCTCATCTGACGTAGTAGTTTCAGCAACTTGGGTATAGTACACTGCATCTTCCATATCTGTTCGATCCCCAAAATAATTAGTAGAATAAGTTACACCTCTTTTTTCCAAATCCATTTGAAAAAAAGGGTACTCATTTCTAAACTGTCTTGAGTCTAGAGGAAAACCACTAACGCCTCCACCATAAGTGTACCACCGTTTTAATCTTAAGATTGGATAGCCAAACGGATTGATGCCGTCAAAACGACTAATTGATTTGATGCGAATCCCACCTAGATAGGTTGCCCCAACCTTATGGGGTTCATATTCATAAATTGTATAACCACCTGTAGGATAAGAAACACGCTTTAAAGAAAAAATTTCTGGATTTAGGTTTTCCGCCCTATTTCCGAGATAACCAGCGTAACTGTCACTAACTTTTCCAACTATCCGATTGGAAGTGTACTCAGAACCTGAAGGACGAGCAAAATCATTACCCAACTCGGTATGCAATACTTCTTTTGAATACCCTGTTGGCACTATCTTGTTATAACCCCATTGATCAGGCACCAGTACACCGGCATCCGCCTCGTAATAAGTAAAACTATATTTTTGGAATCCGTTAAGATTTTTGTCAAAAATCTTAATAGAATCCAAGAAAGAATACCCATGCATCAGAAAATTAAGGTCATGATAATAAAATTCGATACGTTTTATCAGTGTATTGGTTAGGGAATCAACAATATTGATCTGTTTAATCCTATTTCCTGTTTGAGTATCAGCAAACTCGATACTTTCATTTGCTGTTTTTATTGATTTAAGGAAAAAATTGGAATAATTATTGCTTTTTCCTTCCTCGTCTACAATATGTTCCCATTGACTTGCACTAGTAGGGCTAGCCTCAATTATATTGATATCTACACGTTTTTGATATTTACTACTGGTGACCTTATTTTTATAGCTAAATTTAATTTTCTCCCCAAATTTAGTATCTATATCGGTTAATGCCCACGCTGTAATATTTTTTCGGTCTAGTGATGCAATATTCGTTTCCAAAACCTTCAAACCTAACTTATCAACCTGTTCTCCAAAACCATAGGTATTCTGGTTTACATCCTTGATGCTGAAACCGATTATTCCAGATGCAGCATTATTAGATGCAGTCCCTTCTAGATAATTAAATTTGTTATTGGTGGGATTGATTTCACTAATAGTCTTGTATGCCCGATTACTTATAATAAACTTACCTCCGCCATTTGCGATACTATAATTAAAATGATCATACTCACCATCTAATAATGGTTCTGATGTACTTGGGGACTGAAGATCTTCAACATAATTAGCAATAAACCTCCTGAAAAACTTGTCTCTGTTCATATAGGGGTAAAGAAGATGGCGATCATTAATAGTCACACTGCCACTAATTAAGAATGGAAATGGCAAATTATTATCATAGTACTGGATTTGGCTCTGATAGTAAGTAGGACTCATTTCAATATTGCCAGCATCGGCATGACCATAAATAGTTCTAGACACCCGATAATTGCAGCTCAAGCTCCAGCCTACCCCTACATCTCCGTCGCTCTGTCCATGTTTTATTCCAGAAGCATGATAGTTTAATGTAATGGGAATTTCGATTCCCTTTGTCTTGATAGTATACAGTGGAATAGATATTTCGGGAACACCCGTACTTAGATTCACAGGAAAATCTATATACTTATTCAATTCCGTTGTTTGCGGTGATGGGGGAATAACATTTGGAAGGTTTTGTGCCATTCCTTGAGCAGATAAGAGCACCAAAAAGAGAAGGATTCTTCCCTTGATTCTAGAGTAGTTCATTACGGTTAATATAGATATTTTTTTTGCCAAAATACACAACTATCTTCATAGTTTCAATGGCTTCATAAATTCTTTACAAAAGATTATTCGCCTGTTTCTTTATCAAACTAAGAATATATTTATCCTCATAAACAGATTAAAAACTATTGCTCATTTGGAACATTGGCAAATACATGGCAATGAGAATTACCCCTACTGCCAAGCCTAAAAAGATGATGATTAAAGGTTCCAACAAACCACTAATGGCATTGGTCTTATACTCTACCTCTTCGGTGTACTGCCCTGCCAATTGCTCAAAGAAATACTCCAGCTTGTTCACCTCTTCGGCAATCTTGATCATCTGCACGAACTTAGTGGGATAAAACTCATGTTTGGATAAAGCTTTGGAAAGCGTACTCCCCAATAAAATATCCTTTTCGGCTGCTATGAGCGACTGCTCAATGGGATAAAAGGAAATCATTTGACGCACCATTTCCATTGCTTTTAGTAGCGGAGTATTGGTTCCGGTGAGTAAACGCATGGTATTAGCAAAACGGGCCAGGTAAATCTTTTTCAATATTTCGCCCACAATGGGAATGCGCAACAATACCGTTGATGACCATTTTTTAAACCAAGTTTTATTTTTGTTCAACAAGTAAAAAGCTACCAGTGCTAAAGGGATCAAAATGATCACGTAAATATATTTATCGAACCAATCGGAGAAACTCACAATGAGCGAGGTGATGTAGGGCAGCTTGCCGCCAAAACGCTTGAACACGTCGGCAAACATGGGCACCACAAATTTGATCATGAAAAAGATGGCTGCAAACGAGGTACTTAACACCAGCATCGGGTACGTAATGGCCCCTATAATTTTCCTACGCTGACTGATCTTGCATTTATAATATTTACCTAACTCTGTCAACACCTCTGCCAAACGACCTGTTTCCTCCCCAATACGCACGCTATGGTATTCATAGCTACTGAATTTGCCTTGCTGTTTAAGGGCTTCCGACAACGAACTTCCCGCAATAACTTCGGCCTGTATGGTATCAAACAGTTCTTTGTCTTTTGATTGTGTATAGGAACTGGCCGTAAGCTCCAAGGCTGATTTTAAGGCAATACCCGACCTCACCAAAGTGCCCAGTTCGTGATAAAAGGCTTCCTTCTTTTTATCAGACAGTTGCCCATCGCCAAAGCTGATGTCTTTATTGAGCAGTTCCAATATAGAATTGCCGCTTTGCTGCTTTTTAGGCTGCTTTTTTGGGCTCGGGTAGTTGGATATATCGATACTAGGCATGGCTATTGAAATAAATTTTGGGCACTGTAGTGCTTGTAAAAAGTTAAGGGCACCAAACTATGCTGATCTAAAGTAATCTTCAGTCTTAAGAGGTCAATGGTATCGGGCTCCAAGATTTCATTGCCTTCAAAACCAACATATTTGTCTTTCCAAACCACCTTAAAAGTGTCTGTTCGCAGGGAAGGGATTTGCCTGAGGATGCGGTCTGCCTCAAAAACATAGTTGATGTTTACGCTATCTTGCTCCAACAAGATTCCATCTGCAGTGTTCATCACCAATTTCGATTTTTGAAAATCTTTGCTGAGCACTTCTCGGATAGAAAGCAGGGCATCAGCCTTTTCATTTTTTTGCTGAAAAGTTCGATAGTAATTCCCAATAATGTCAAAGGCCGAATAAGCAATAGCTATACAGATTGCCGAAAGCAGCATGGCTACGGTAACTTCCATTAGGGTGTAGGCATTAATTTTCTTCATGGCCCTTTTGCTTAATCAAACACCTAAATTCTCCTAATTTTTGGCCAGCTTGCGTAGCAGAGATCTCCAGCTCAGGCAAACCTGCTGATCCTTCGTCAGCCACTTTCAACTCGTATGAAATGCTATCAATCATTAACGTTTCCTGCGGCACTATCCCTGTTTCCTTTACCTCTTGTGCAATGGCCATCATTTGGTTTTGCACTTTAATATTCCTGAACGACACGCCTGTTTGCATCACATTGGAAAACACCTGCATAGCAATCGTAAAAATCACCACAATAATTACCATGGCAATCAGTACCTCTATTAAGGTGGAACCTTCTAGTTTTTTGCGGATCAGTTTAACCATTTCAGCACTTTATTTTCTCGCTTTTTACCAAACAAGGCAGCACTTAAATAATACTTGCTCCTTGCTTTATGATTAAAAGTAACATCTATCAAAAAATTCTCGTATAAGGTTTGCGTGGTTTTCATAATGAAACGGTTGCAAGCCACTTTACCTTTAATCTGTACCTCTTTTTCTAGTTTTAACAAACCTGTGCAAATCACTTCGCCCTTTACTTTGGTTTTTTTACCCAAGCTTACCAAGGTTTGTTGGGGGCTGCGTTTCTTCTCGTAACTAAAAATAAGGCCCTCCACATTTACCTCATCCCCTATCACCAGTTTTGGTTGGTCTCCCGAGTGTTCTGTTCTTAACACTCCCAAAACAGATGGGTAGCTAAAATTCACTTTGTTAGACACCAATAAACTATCACTGGCAAATAACTGGCAGTGGCCTTTAAATCCACTTTCTACCCTAATTACAGGGGCATAAATCTGAACATCGGCCAACATTGCAGTAGAAGAAATGGTAATCATGGAATCACTCACCAAGATGATCCGTCCCTGCAAATCCACATTTTCTAACCGTGCTACTTTACCTAAATAGAGTTGTTTAGTTTCCTGATGAAAAGATACTTTTAGGTGGCTTACCTGCTCAGTTTTACCAAAATCCTTTTGGTTCAAATTAACCATGATCTGATCTAATACCTGTTGCTCCATAGCGGGCAGCTCGCGGTTACTGTTTTGTATTTCGCCACTGAAAATAAGCTTTTCACCCGTGTAAGGTTTTCCTTCGGCATAGGCCTGTCTCAACCCTGATTTGGGCAATTGTACATCTCCCGTAATACGGGTATTTCCACTGATGGATAAGGGCCTATCTTCATCGCTAAGATACAGGCTTATAGAATCGGGCTGTTTGCCCATTAAAAAGGCTTTCTTAATGGTATCTTGTTGGATATAAGATTGCAGTTGAACCAGCTCGTAAATGCCCCAAAAGCTTTGCTTAGCATCCAAACTATCGGTACCCTTTCCGTATAAATCCAAAGTTTGCGCCTCGCTTTGGTTGGTTTGGCTAAGAGCTAGCGTTACACCAGAATTCACGTTGTTGAGCAAGCGCTGATAGCGGATATCTTTAAGGTAACTGTTTCGGTAATGGGCCACCAACATAATCAGGGAAGCCGAAATTACCGCAATAAAAAAGGCGATAACAATAGAGAAATATAGGGCACCAGCTTTTAGCATGTTATTGCTGTTTGGCTTCCTTCTTTTTCCAGAACTTCCACCAAGGTTTGCCACCTGTCTCTTTTTTCTCTGGAACCAATATGCCATTTCGGTACTTAGTTACGGCTGCACTATCAGGAGTTACGTACTTGCTCAGTTTTCCGTTAATCTTTCCGCCCTTATAAGTGCCTTGCTCTTGTAACTGCCCTAAATCATTGTATTTATAGAAGCTACCATCGGCAACGCCTTCAAAGTAATTCGTTCTTAAGGTTAATTTTCCATTTTCATTCCACTCCTTCCACTCGCCGTTTTTCAATCCCTTTTTAAAAGAACCTTGCTCTTTAAGCTGCTTATTGAGATAATAAACCGTAAAAACGCCGTGAAGTAGTTTACCACTATACCCGCCTTGGGTAACTTGTATTTGCTTGCCACTCCACCAGTAATAGCTACGATTAGGTTTGATGGCACCCACAGATTGATCTGGAGAAATCGTATAAAAAGAAAGCTGATGATCGTCATTGGCAATATGATGCCGATAAGGCGCCAAATCTGCCGACGAGCTTTGCGCTTTAACTTGAAATGCCAAGCTTGTAATTAAAAATATAAGGTAATAGGTACGACGCATACTATTTGATTTTGATGTTTTTCTTTTCCCCCTGATATTGTACACTTACTGAATCGCCAAGGTATTTCAACAACTTTACGCCATGAGCGCTTTGTCCCTCAGCCAATACAGCGGTATTACCATTTACAGAAAGAATGACCATTTTTTGCTTGCTCGCAGCATTGTTCACATAACCTGTATATTGAACGTTTGACCAATTCACCTGTGGTTTTTGTGCCATTGGCATAGCCATTTGCGGTCTAGCTGGGGCTGTATTTTCTGGTTTAACTGTTGCTGGTTTGGCCACATCGTAAGCGGTAGCCTGCGCAAAAGGATCACGGTAGTTAAGGTCTAGGCTAACTTGATCTTGGTGATGATCAACCATTTTAAAATACGGCACTTTGGTACTCACTGCAACAGGCGTATCTAACTCTTCCTCACTCATGCCTATGTATACACGATAAAAGATGAGTCCCCAAACGGCAACTACCCCTGCTATTAACAAATATGTAAGTGTTTTTCCTTTGGCCATTATTGTATCGTGAAGGTGTAAAAGCTGCTCCAATTTCCTTTGTTCCCAGCCCTATCAATGGCTCTTACTCGCCACACCAAGGTTTCGCCACTGTTCCCTAAGGTAAAGGAATGGTTTGTGGTGCTCAGTATTTGTGGATAAGAAGAGTGATAAAGAGTGGTAGAGTCACTTTGATATACGGCAACCTCATATTGCACCGCATCCGTAATAGCGCCCCAGCTCAACCCCACGGGCTTGCTTACCGTCGCTTTATTTGCAGGCGTGCTTAAATTAACCTGCGCTGGTGGTGTGGCATCAAAAGTGAGCGTTCGTACAGTAGACCACTTAGAATTTTGAGTAGCATTTTCAGCTCGTACCCTCATTTGGTAAACGCCTTCTGATGGCAAAGTGTACGAATAACTCAAATTATCTGTGGTGACATTTAAGATCAAATTTTGCTCATTAGAGAAATTATTTTTGTCGACCTGCAAACGATAACCCGTTGCACCAAATAGTTTAAGCCATTCGTATTGGGTTAAAGCATTATTGGTATACAACTGATTTGCGGGTGCTGATACTTGTACAGACTGATCGGTAAGGGCTGCTGGGTGAACAATGAAAGACTGTGTTACGAAAGGTGTTTGGCTACTCCCGTTCTCTGCTCGGATACGCCATTCGTAACTTCCAGGATCAAGGGTATAAGTAAACTTATCTGCGTTCACCAAGGTATCTAAAATTATCTTTTGCGCCGCATTAAAAGATGGCGACACTACCTGCAAACGATATTTCAAGGCATCGGGATGGGTTTCCCACCAAAACGTAATCTGATAATAACTCATTTCTGTTTTGTCGGCTGGCGCTAATGGGTATATCTTCTTATTGCTCAGCGAAGGTTCGATAAATTCTCGGCAGGAGGCTAACGATAATGTGATCAAAAAAAGAAAATATAGTCGATTTGGTTTCATATGTCAAGTAAATAGAGGTTGATTAAAAAATGGCTTCAATTAAGCCAAAACGCATCATATCGAAATATTTCACGCCGTAATTATCCAAATTCACATTCCTATTTAAGTACTTAGAATGGGTGATATGATTAAAAACTGACGACTGGAAAACGAGCGAAAAACAATTCATTAAAGCGTAAAGTAAATGCAAAAAAACAGCGATTAAACTGCTTTTCTAAGATATGGACAATCGTATATAACGACAAATATATTTTAAATTTGGATGTTTGAGGGCTTTAAATCACCTATAAAAACGTAGTACCGCCGTACTAATGCTTGCTAGAGGAGGACTCTTTCCTAAGCTTTGCAAGTATTGGTATTACGGGTATAGGCCATGCTCAAACTGCTTCTGCTAATCGTATTGGTTGGTGACAACACCAACCAAAGGTTAAATAAGTTTGTTAATGTTATATAAATGAGATTATACAAATATCGTACTATTGATTGTACGCTATTTGTATTTAATATGGCTTAATTATTCTTAAAGATATTACCAACTGTTCAAGTTAAGCAACTAATTTATAGGGAAGCCCATAATTACCATTACTGTAATCAGTTATTACAATTACAAGCAATGTGTAACTTATTATCATTTAATGGCCTATTGATAGATGGAAACAAAGGCAAAAACAATATACAAATTTCGTTATTTTTTCTTTGTCCCTTTTCAATTTTAGAGTTACCATCATATTGTTTATCATCTATTTTAAAAGAATAGAGGTATGTAGGTTTCACATATTTCACTGACCTAAGTTCTTCTCTTATTTCAGCTTTACCACATTTCCCAAAACCATCCAACAACAAATCTCCTATTTGAAATCTAAACAATATGGCTAAAAATAGAATTACACTAAATACCCCAATGAGCTTTTTCATATTAAAAACATAAAAAATACATTAATCAAGATAAATCTATGTGACAATAGGACAACACAATTGTAAGTAAGCTGCTTGGCTCGCCAATTAAAAAAAACATCTGCCAAACATTATCCATATTGCTTAACAATGTAGGAGTCTCTCTCTTTATCTCATTAATTAGTTTTTTTTCTTCTACAGCACTCAAGTCAGGCACGTCTTGAGCAATAACTAATAACCAGATATTAACAGCTTTATTAATATCTGCAGCTTGGAGTTGCCTAATATAGGTCCCTCCTTTATATTCAAAAATAAATGTATATTGTTTATCCATATTATCTATTTCCCTTAGCATTTCTACTATGGTTTTCCCACTTTTGGCGCAAGCGTCTGCTTATGACTTCTATGTTAGAGCACAAGCACCGCTATGCTAATGCTTGTGCTAGAAGGGGTCCATAGTTTTATATTTGCCAAGGTAAAAATTTAAGGATAAATACAATTCCGATTATTAAATAAATGATAAATGCACCCCAACCTTACAGATATAAACTTAAGGTGGCACCATTCCAATCTGTTTTATCCGAAGCTGGACCTTTCTTTAACCTTTGATAAATTAAATATGCCACCAACAAAAAACCAATACCTAAAAGTAAATATTTCCAATTCATTGTTGCTATAGTATTTTAGCGAACCCCTTCGGCCTAAAGCATTCGCCAGCAATTCATTTAAAACACAATAAACCTTGCTAACCTTAATCGCAATGGTTGGTGATAACACCAACCATAGGTTAAATGCTTCAAACTTATTTAATTTTGAAAGATTGCATAAGAGTGTTTTTCAGCACGATGAATTTATCATTAAGTTTATAATCTAATAGGATCAAACCATTATTTATACGCTTATCATTTTTAATATCATTAACGGTAAGTATAAATTGGCTCATTTTATCTCCATTTACTATTTTCAAGTAGCTTAGACCTTCATTTCCATTATAATTATTAACAATGCTATGGATATTACCAAAACGGCTAGAGAATCTATAGCAATCTTTCACTTTCCCCAATTTATCCAACCCGAAAACAACAAAGTAAGAAATCTGCACCCCTGTGCCTGATGCCGATTGCCCTTTACCAATGAGGCATAAATATCGCTTATTGGCAACACTTAACTTATACACAGATAAAGAAAGAGGATCAATTTTATTATCAAGCACAAACAACTGATTGTCAATCATCAATTCATCTTTTCTAACCCCAGAATACGCTACATGTGTAATGGAATACTTTTTTTTTATTTCCTGAAAACTTAGCAACATACTTACCCCTGTTCTCATTATTCTCTGAATAAATAAACCTACCTTCTATTTCCTGATAGTTAATGTTACGGCCCTTTGCTAGTTTTATATACAGATCATCAATACTTACTCCATTTTGTTTAATAAAACTGCTGATATTAAACACTAATAATAAGGATAACGCTACGAGCATAAAATCTCCCTTCATATAATATTATTTTAAAATCTTGGTGCCGCTGTAGCTTTAATAAAGTGATGACACCAACCAGAGAATAATCTTCAAAAACCCTTTCTAGCACTGTTAAGCCATCTTCGTATATTAATTCCTTTCCATTTAATTAATAAAATAATGATGACTACACCAATAAAAATCAACCTACTTATATCTTTTTCTAATCCATCAGGTATATAAAAATAATCAAACTTATCATTATAAATCAACCCTATCTTAGATCCGATTGGATACTTTAGACAATCCACATTTGGCAATCTTATAGAATAAACCTTTTGATTATAATTTATATATACAGAAGAACTTCCCCTGTTATTTCCACAGCTTTGCGAAAAAACGCTATAAAAATTTAACTTTCCTTTATTTTCCATCTCCATATGCTGGAAATAAGAAAATAAAGTATATAAAAAGATAATTACACAGACTACAATTATGAAAAAATAGCTTTTTTTTTCGTTCATAATTATTTGATAACTTCTTCACCTAAATAATACATATCAAATTCTACATCGATTCCATACAAGTTTAATTTATTAACCACCTCCTTAGTTAAAATAAAATAAGGATTAAACTCATAAAAATAAGCGTAACACAAAATATGATTTTTAGGGTATCTTCTCAATAAATCAATGAAAGCCTCTCTTTGAGTATCCATGATTTTCAACATATGCTCTAACGGATTATTAAGATAAACATCTGGCTCATAAGCTCTTTTTTCTACTTCATAAATCCATAAATTGGCTTCATTAAATTTCCCTTCTATTACTTTTTTTGAAGTTGGGGTTACCCAATTAGTTCCCTTAACAATCATTTCAGAAGCTTTTATGCCCGAAAAGTCGGTAACCACTTGAGGATGGTCATCAAGTGTACCTATAAACAACGTACATCCGTATTCATTCTTTCTAACAGCTTCAACCTCTTGTAAACTCATTTTTTAAAAATTATAAAATACTTTCTATATCAATAGTTTCACTTAAACCATTATGAAACCATGTTTTACAAAGCTCCTTCCTTAAAAATCGGGGATTAAATCCAAATTTAAAGGCCCTTTAGGAGAAGCTACCAGATGATAAACTGTATCATTAAAATTATTTAAGTATGTCTTGTCAAAAGCAAACAAGCCTCTTTCAGCCATGAATATAAAATCTCTTAAATAATTTGCATCTGCTTTACGTCCGAGAATCCTATCTAAATTGGGATTTATTTCTGTTTCGCAAATTGTTAGCAATCCCAATTTGGCGCAAGTCTTACCGCAATGAACAGTGCTGAGGCTAACTCGTACTTTCGATAAAACTACCCCGAAAACAGACCGACCTAAAGCAAAATCGTATTAGTTCAGAGTCCATAGCTTTATATTTGTGAGGGTAAAGATTTAAGGACAAACACAATTCCGCATAAATAAAATATAATTACAGCGGTCCATGAACTGACATAATTAGCACCTGTCATTCCTTCCCAATTTGTTTCTTTTGAAGACGGTTTTTCGTTCTTCAACAAATAATAGTACACTAAATAACCACCGAGCAAAAAAGCCACCCCCCAAAAAAAGAGTTGAATATCCATATTATTTTTCTTTAATATTATCAATAGCTTACCGATTTCCTTTTTAAGTGGCCCACTCTGACGCAAGCGCCCACTTGTGACTAAAATAAAATACAAGCATTAGCCTAGCCATGCCTAGTTAAACCGATTCATATTTTCCAAAACTTGCTCGACCAATATCCTTAAAAAAATAAATACACCCATCTGCTATTTTATCAAGAAAGATCAAGTATTCAAATTTTCCTGTTAACTGAGAAACATTATCTACGACATCTACCTTGGCCAGCTTAAATCCTGTTCCTAGAAACTTTCTTACTTGAACGGGAACATAAATACAATGATCCTTATATAACAAAGGTCCACCATAGCGACCTTTTAATTTCTCGCCGTTAACACTTAAATCTCCAACTACAGGACCTCCTTGTGAAATCTCCATTAGATTACTGTATGTTATTTCAACATCACCAATTCTTATAGAGGTCTCAAAGTCTGCTGGATCTTCATTTGCAGTCATTAGTTTATCAGGCATAGCTAGATTTATATCTTAAATAAAAAACATTCATCAACATCACCAAGGCAGAGATATAGGCAAATACACACAATTCTATCAATAATAAACTCGAATGGCCAAACGCCATATAAATCCCCTCTTCTCTTAAAAATTGATGAGCCCTTACCACTAAATCAAAGTAAAAATAAATGCTGACTAAATAGGCTGGGATAATCAACATCAACCATTTAGGATTTACTTTTAAAATGACCTTCCTCAGTAAAAAAGATAAGGTTAAAAAAAGTAGATAGATGCCTATCAAAATCCACGTTTCTTTCATTTTTCAAACTCTAAAACATACAATTTCTCTTTTTCGGAAGATCGTCCCAGATATAATCTATCCTTATCTGTCCCTTTAATCGAATATACTACACCGTTTAATTGAACTTTATTCCCTTTAAGCGCTCTATATTCCAAAGTATCCCTTAAACCATGGGTTTGCTGAAATTTTCGGTCATGAATAACGTCTTTCTCGAAAAATTCAAGATAGCCTAAAGGTTTCCACATAGAGAACTTGGAGAGAGATCCTTTTTCATCATAGTCCTCTATCCAATTCACGAAATACTTCTTCCCCTTAAACCTGATAATGCTATCTGTACCAATACCGTTATAAACTTCATGAACCGTGTGGGCTGTCATTTTTCTAAGCACCCGAGGCGGGTTCTGCTGAAAACAGCAATAGCCGATCAGTAATAGAGATATGGAGAGTAGCTTTAACATGATGTCGAAAAATAAGCATTTTACCTTTAAAAAGCAGGAAAAATTGCTGTTTTCCTCTTTTCACTCCATTTATATTTAATCTAAATAAAAAAATATTACTCCCATGGGATAAAAGGGAAGCATGAAAATGTATAGTAGGTATATTTTGATACGCAATGCCAGAAATAGCACAGTATTCTACCTATAGTCTTTTTGATTTTCTATTAGATCCCCTATTTAAGGAATGGGTGTTGCGTCCCAATACGCAAAGCGATGAATATTGGAACTTGGTACTCCAACATCATCCACAGCAAAGGGAA
>NZ_JAELTX010000300.1 GCF_016429065.1 Pedobacter sp. ASV17 | reverse complement strand
GTCTTCCTGTCGGTCACCGCTTGGAAACGCAAATGGCTGTATAGCCAAGTTGGAAATGGCTGCTAGTGCAAAGAGGTACTGCATCTTAATCTTCGCCTTTCAATAAACCTTGTAGCCTCGTTTCACCTGTGCTAGAGACACTTGAAACTCTTTGAATATACAGAGATAAGAGAAAGAACAGCAGCGAGGAACGTTTCGAAAAAGGAAAAAAAGGAAGAAAAAAAACACCCAGCCTTTATATCCCCAAACTCGTTTGTACATGATTGCACAAATATCTCCAACAAACGCAACCATCAACAGACTTATGTAAATACATTCTACAATACCCTGTTTTGGGCCAACAAGAGACCAATAAAACCCAGACTAATGCAATGCCTGCTATGCCGCCCAACAACGCCCGCCGGAAAGCGAGTCGTTATGCAGGTGCTTGGACCATGGCGGGAACGGGAGACCTGCAAGGCGGCGAGACCGGCGTCGCCGTTGGGCTTGAGCGCCCGCAAAC
>NZ_JAELTX010000299.1 GCF_016429065.1 Pedobacter sp. ASV17 | reverse complement strand
GTAATTCGTCTCGTGGGCTCGGAGATGTGTATAAGAGACAGGTGTCGCAGGCAACGACTTACAAAGAGCAAGGCGTGGTCTTTAGTCTGGTGCGGCTGAGTTCTTAGCTTGCTGCAGCTGAGCACACTATTATTTAATGCCCACCATGCCAATGCCCGCATTTTTAAGATCATCATTTCGTCCGTCACGTATTTACTAAAAGGGACAAAGACTGATTTAAGAGGAGCTTGTCTTTTTAAAAATGAAGTGGCGTTTTTGCATATAGTGTTGTATGACTCAAATATTATCTCGCTAGAGTCGCCGTCGATTTAGATCCAACGTCTCAATCGTCACGACTCGAATTGCAAAATAAGCCCCTAAACCACAAGAGAAGCGGAGGGACCCGGAATTCCCTAACGCCTAGGGTCGTATGTGCACGTTTTGGAGCAACTGTCCATTGTATGAGATTTTAGATGGCATGCTCTTTTC
>NZ_JAELTX010000298.1 GCF_016429065.1 Pedobacter sp. ASV17 | reverse complement strand
CAGTAAACGTAGGAAGCTCGGCAGCAGCCTTGGAAGCGGGCTCAGCTTCATCGGCGTAGGCGACGCCGGCGAGCATGGCCGCAGCAGCGGCGACGTTGTTAAACTTCATTGCGATGACGAAGCGGGCCGGACAGGAAACGAAGAAGAAAGAGGAAAAGATGTGCCAAACAACACAGTGTCCCAGCGCTCGAGGATCTAGGTATTTCCTAAAGTGAGGTTGAGCGGGAAAGAAGGAAAGAGAGCAGACCAACGGATGGGAAAGGTGATTAGGACAGCTTCCCCGACCAGGTGTGGCTTAAAGGACACGTTGATTTGAGGACCCTAAAATTTATGCGGGGGTTGGTCGAGCTTACCCCAATTTGGTCTCTCCGGGTGGTCCGTGCTTCGCGACTTCTGCATGGGGGTGCCCTGAAGATGTAGAATATAAAGAATAAGTTTAATTCTTTCTATATTAGCCAAACGCTAATTTTCAGATATGGCTTCACTCGCCGAGAGCGTCCTAAAC
>NZ_JAELTX010000297.1 GCF_016429065.1 Pedobacter sp. ASV17 | reverse complement strand
CTGCAGGTCTGCCGCCGCGACTGACGCATAATGTCGCCTTGGTTGGGCCAACAAGCGAGGTTGCAAAGGTGTCAAGGGCGTTGTGGTGGATCTAGTATTGGATCGAGGGCACACTGCGCTGCGAAGGGGTCCAGGGCGGGTGAAGAGGCGTCGGAATGGTAGCTGATGGAGCTTCATTTTAGCAAGGAATTGAGGCGGCCAGCGCGCTCATGAAAGAGACAGGCAAAAAAAGGGACTGCCAGTCGGAAATTGAAGCCAGAGAGCGTATTTGTCGGAGACGTTCGAAGCGCCGTATAGCTACACTCTCGCGGAGAAAAAGGAAGAACCGACGCCGCGGCAGATGCAGATGCAGTGATGTGAAGGTGAGGGTGTTGCGCCTACAGCGACGGAATCGTAAAGGCATGCATCGGCACAAATTTTACATAACGATGTGCAATGACAGACCTCCAGAGAAGTGGGTGGATCCGGAGGCCGATAGTGCTGTCGATAATGCTGTTATGCACTGCTGC
>NZ_JAELTX010000296.1 GCF_016429065.1 Pedobacter sp. ASV17 | reverse complement strand
GATTATATTACTCCCGATTTAGTCACAAACGTAGCGCACAGACGAGACATCAAATTTGCGCATTTCATCAAGGACAAAGCCAGTGAAACGGTTGTCAAGACCTCTAGTGGGTCTGTGAGCGTCAAGGCGCAGTTGCAACAGGCACTGACACCAGCAGAACGATACGTTGTTATCACTAATGCGTTCCTGGCTCATCTCAGACGTATGCTCCGCATCCCAAGCGAGAAACCGCTCCAAGACTCTATAACTCTAGTTGAGCTAGGAGTAGACTCACTCGTGGCGGTCGACATCCGGGCATGGTTTCTTAAGGAGCTAGATGCCGATATCCCGACACTGAAGATTCTAGGAGGTGGCTCGGTTGCCGATATGGTCAACATTGTGTTTGAGAAACTGGCAAGCATTGGCACTGATACTATGGACAAGAGTCCTAAATCGCTCACACCCGTTAATCTGTCTCTTATACACATCTCCGAGCCCACGAGACGAATTAC
>NZ_JAELTX010000295.1 GCF_016429065.1 Pedobacter sp. ASV17 | reverse complement strand
CTCTCAAACAAAGCGTCAATCGGCGGCGCCATTGTCTCCGCCGGGTTCGCCGCAGCTGCCTTGAACCCGGATGCACAAGGGGCCTGTGAGCCAACAAGAGGAGGCGACGATGCTTGCGGACCTAATGGGTCTCAGGAATGGCTCAACACCGGTGTTAAAGGTAACGGGTGGGAGCCACCGTATCTCGACATTAACAAAATTGCACACGTTTCCCTGGAGGACTACTACAACAACGTTGGCCGCAACTGCCGTCAGTATGACCAATACTTCAAGAGTGCTGGTGAAAAGTACAACGTTGACCCTGCCATTTTGGCTTTCCTTGCCATGAAAGAGTCCTCCTGCAACGCCGACGCAGGCGGCTACACACCTGGCTTGATGCAGTGCGACCCGTCCAACTGCCAGAACGGAATGGACAACTGCAAATACCCCATTCAAGACAATGTCGACTGTGGCGCGTACGTGCTTCGCTCCAACTTGGATAGATTTGGTGGCAATGCTGTGCATGCCCTCGGCT
>NZ_JAELTX010000294.1 GCF_016429065.1 Pedobacter sp. ASV17 | reverse complement strand
GGCTTAGGGTCGGGCTTAGGTTAAGATTCTCTAGAAAGGCTTAAGGTAGGCTTAGGTTTAAACTCTTCTAAAAATTCTTTTATATTTTCTTAGAGAGGCTTAGGGTTATATATAGGTCTTATTTCTTTTAAATACTTTTATACTAATATTAAATATAGCTTAGGGTAGAATATAGGGCGGTATCTAAGATATAGCTTACGGCGTGGTATATCGTATTACCTAAAACGTGGCTTAGGGCGTGGCTTAGGCTGTGGCTTCCGAAGTGGCTTAGGGTGTGGCTTAGGGCGTGGCTTAGGGCGTGGCTTAGGGCGTGGCTTAGGGCGTGGCTTAGGCTGTGGCTATAGAAGTGGCTGTAGAACTGGCTGGAAAGTGGCTTAAGACGTGGCTTAGGGTCTTAGACTAGGTCTTAGAACTGTCTCTTATACACATCTCCGAGCCCACGAGACGAATTAC
>NZ_JAELTX010000293.1 GCF_016429065.1 Pedobacter sp. ASV17 | reverse complement strand
AATCCCGACAGTATACACAGCAGCAGCAGCAGCAGCAGCCATGGCCGCCGAACGACCAGACAAGAAGGAAAAGAAGGAGAAGAAGGAGAAGCGCAGCGACGAAACGGGCGTGAGCAAGTCAAAGAAGGATAAAAAGGAAAAGAAGGAGAAGAAGGAGAAGCTTGCTGCTGCGATGGAGGAGAAGTTGCAGGAAGATGCTGCCAAGCAGTCTGCCTCCAAGGGTGCTTCTCCCGCCGGGGACGACTCGGACTCTGATATGGAGGACAGCAATGATGCGCCGGAGCTTACGCTTGAGCGAACGGTCGTTCCATTTGCGGTGCCTGTTGCTGATGACAAGGGCATGAAGAAGGTGTACAAGACGATTCGCAAGGGTATGTTTTTCCGTCTCTAGAATGTGGCCGATGCTTTGATGATGGCCACATGATTTGTTTTAATGATGTAAAAACTAAACTAACAATTCGTCAAAACTGCAGCCGCCAAGAACCTGTCTCTGATACACATCTGACGCTACCGACGA
>NZ_JAELTX010000292.1 GCF_016429065.1 Pedobacter sp. ASV17 | reverse complement strand
CCCCCCCCCCCCCCCCCCCCCCCCCCCCCCCCCCCCCCCCCCCCCCCCCCCCCCCCCCCCCCCCCCCCCCCCCCCCCCCCCCCCCCCCCCCCCCCCCCCCCCCCCCCCCCCACCCTTTTTTCGGCTCAGTCGTCGGCAGCGTCAGATGTGTATAAGAGACAGGACTCGGACGACATGGGCGGCATGTTGCACATGGATGACCCGATGGATGATGGGCACGACGACCACGGCCACCATCGTGACTCGCATCGCAGGCCGCTGCTGACGGACATGGAGGCGCCTAGCGTGGCGGTGGCCAACGACTGGGATGACGAGCTGTCTCTTATACACATCTCCGAGCCCACGAGACGAATTACAAAGAGGGGGGGGGGGGGGGGGGGGGGGGGGGGGGGGGGGGGGGGGGGGGGGGGGGGGGGGGGGGGGGGGGGGGGGGGGGGGGGGGGGGGGGGGGGGGGGGGGGGGG
>NZ_JAELTX010000291.1 GCF_016429065.1 Pedobacter sp. ASV17 | reverse complement strand
GTCACAAACTCAACAAGCAAAGCTAACCACTTCCACTCAGACCGACGGCGACGAGAAATGGCGCAAGCGAATAGACGGCCTCCTTACCCCATTTTTCGAAATCTTCTTCCCAAACAATACCGCCTTCGAACACGACTGCGAAGCATCCCACGACCCGCCCTGCACGACCGACATGCTCTCCTTCAAAGGCTACTCCCACCGCTGGCTCGCCGTCGTGACGCAGGTAGCACCCTACACGCGCAAGACTATCCTCCCTGTTCTCCGAAATTCTGCCCAAGCCGCTGTGAAGCAATGCACAGGCGGGCCTCTTGGCCGCAAGTGTGGCTTCTACTGGACGTCGGGCGAGTATGTCGACCCAGCGTTAGACGACACGGACGGCGCGGGTGAAAATATGAATGTGTTGGCGGCAGTGTCTAGTCTACTGATTGATAAGGCACCGACACCCGCTACGATGAAAGTTGATGGCATCTCCAAGGGGAATCCGTATGACGGGACTGGAGGCATTGACCGCGGTGGTGGGAA
>NZ_JAELTX010000002.1 GCF_016429065.1 Pedobacter sp. ASV17 | reverse complement strand
TACTGTCTTTAGACCTAATTCTTTCACTACACCATTATGATCCTTTTGCAATAGCTGGTAATAGTTTGTTCCATTGGATGGTCGGGTATCTTCCCAGATGTAATTACTTCCAAAGGCGGTCGTACCATGTCCGTTCAAGGTTCCTACTTCTATAAAATCAACACCATTTATCGACTTCTTGATCGTAAACAAAGCATTGTTTAACTCAGAGGTTGTAGTCCATTCCAATCGGGCACGGTTACCCTCCCTTTTGGCTGTAAAGTCTTTTAACACCACTGGCAAAGTAACGGGAGTTACGGTCAATGTCCTAGACATAGAAGCCGAATGGTAATTTGAATTACCTGCCTGTACCGCTGTAATTTCCGTTTGCCCTGGACCTATAATCTTAATCTTCCATTGGTTACCATCGGCAGCATCCTGATATACGTTAGCTACTGTCGTATGGCTGCTGCTAAAAGTTAGGGCAAGTCCCGTATTCGCCAAAGCCATTGGCTCAAAGTCTACGTCACTGGTATTCTTTGCACCAAAAATTGGAAAAGAGATGGTTTGTAATGCCTTATCAATGGAAAGTGCAAAAACCACATTTGTGGCAATTGCATAGGTTTGGTTACCAGACTGACTGGCCGTGATATTTACTGAACCTGCTTTTTTAACTTTGATCTTCCATTTGTTTCCATCCGCAGCATCTTCATAAGCTTGAGCAATGTTATCATCCGAAGAAGTGTAGGCCACTTTTAGGCCAGAAGTTGCCATCGCCCCAGGTTCAAAATCAGCATCCCCAAATACTTTGGCCATATCGGTTATCGGATTGATGCTCTGCAAGATTAAAGTATATTCATAGGCTCCTATATCAATAATACCACCATTAGCATAATCTTGTACACGAGCATTACCCAAAAGATCCAAGGTGGTAGCATCCAGTCCTGGGAATCGGCTGTTATCTCCTACGTTTATCCCTGGACTACCCAGCTGCAAACTGTAGTTGCCCCCAACAAAAGGTGCCGTGGTATGCAGTGGACTAGAAACAAACAGGGGATCTACATTGGTCAACTTGTTGGCAGCATTGGGCGTTACCCCCTGAATAATGCTATTGGTAGCGGTATAGCTACCTACCCCTGTTACTCCAGCGGCATTCCCATAAATAACACTGTTGAAAATATTGAGCGAGCTAACAGCGGTAGCTATCGCAGATCTGTTGTTCCCACTAAAGGTACTGTTAATAACATTTAACGTACCTCCGCCAACACGGATGGTACCAAAATCGTTCGTATTAGCATTATAGTTCCCCGTTACCTGTGAGTTCAGAAATGTCACTATGCAGCTAACACCATTCACATAACCAGCGGCAGTATAAGAATCGGTAAAACAGCCCTTAATGACACTGCTCTCAAAGCGAATAACGGCAGAATTTCCAGCATAGAAGCCACCACTATAGGAAACGGAAGTGTCTCTTAAAAACTTACATTTATCGAAAGTTGTTATCGAATTACCTGTTGCGTAAATTCCACCTCCTATGCTACCAGCCTTATTGTCATTGATCTCACAGTTGGAGAACTTGGCTACTGCAGTTCCCAAGATAGATATTGCGGCTCCGTTAAGTGAAGAAGTATTGTTGAAAAAGTTGGATTGCTGGCAATCCACTGTAGCTGATTGTCCTAAGGCGAACATCCCCCCGTTGGCACTTACACTTCCAGAAATCTTATTAAAACTGCCTGTAGAATTTTCGATCTGTACCTTGGCATAAATCGCATACAGACCAGCACCACTTACCAGTCCCGAATTCTTATAAAAATTTACACGCCTAAAAGTTGCATCGGCCATTACTTCTCCATTGCCTGCATAACAGGCCGCACCTGCCCCATTATTATTATAGTTGTTTGTTAAAATCACATCTTCAATCAACAGCTTGGCACTCCTTACCGTAATGCCAGCACCTTGTTCGATATTTGAATTTACCCCATTAACCACCACATTGCCTGATACCTGAGCATAACCATCAGAAATGGTAAAGCCGCTGATTAGCGCCTCGCCCATTTCCCCTGCGGCTACCACCACACGGTAAACATTATCGGATTTGGTTCCTGCTGCCCCAATATCGCCACTCAAAATGGTAGTATTGGCTACAAAGTCCCTGCCTATTATCGAAGTCTCGTTACCTGCAAAACCACCATAAAGCTTGGTATCCTTAACCAATAAAAATGAATTATAACGGTTGGTATTGGTTGCTGCTCCCGAGGCCACATCATTTACCGGGTAGGCTGGCAAGTAAGTTCCCTTGGCCACCCAAATTTCCTTTACCGTCCCAACGGTAGCAGCATTCAACAACGAAGCAGCTTTCAAGGCTTCCGAAACTTCACCCAAGGCATTTCCCCAAGCGCTTCCATTACCGCTGCTGCCCTTTTTAACAAAGAGGATTCCATTGGCGTTGGGCGTAGTTTGGGCATAAGCCCAATTCATAGCAAAAACAGGCACAAGCAATAGCAAGGCCTTTAGCAAGAAAGGTAAAATTAACTTCATGTATCAAAATTGGATAAGCGTTCCTGATTGTCCCTTTAAAAAACCGATTAGGCATAGGGCAAAAATATTCAATGCTAAAGGTAACCAAAATATTAAGATAAAACACTGTAGAGCAATTCATTTGAGCGTTTAGCACTTTTTTTTCGACATAAGCCCTATAGCCCATTATGAGACGTTAAGGACATTAGGAAGTTTCAAATTCAGTTTCAACTCAAAGCCGCTCTAAATTGAACTGGAAAATAAGCACGCTGGAAGCATCATTTATTTTATCAAGGATAAATTAAGATGGGGTCGTTATTTATCCAAAACCACTACTGCCGATGGATATTTTATTTTCCTTTTGCTAGTTGATAGGTAAGTAGAGTCTTTTTATCTGTCAGATCCCACTTTGAAATTTCGTTAAGCACTTTGTCTTTATGTTTTTTACCGATGTCGCGAAGCGCATTCCCCACTGATTTTCGCAGGTATTCACTCTCGTTTGATTTGTGCTTGCTAATGAGTTGTATGGCAATTACTGGATTTTCTTTAAAATAAGGTCGGCCTGTCCAAATACGAAGGCCTTCAATAACGGCTCTCTTTACATTAGGATTTTTGTTGGCGAGCCACTTTTCTATGGTGGGCATACTCTTTTCGTAGCCTGTTGAGCTGCAATAATAGTCAAATGCTTTGGCCAGCATTTCTTGCACACGCCAATTTCCATCGCCTGCAACTTTGGTCTCTAGTACAATGAGCGCTTCAGATTGCTTGGGTGAAAGCTGTCCTAAAAGATAAGTCGCCAACATTCTCACTTGATAAGCCTCGTCAGACAGAAATTTTATTGCAAGGTCAAAATGATTTTGGGTTTTGTCGCCCAAAAGGCTGTCGCCAGCTTTAATAATATACTTAAATCCGTGTTCAATTTTCTTGATGTCGTCAATGAGTTGTTCCATATTTACAAATCGCAATTATTCTGCTTTGCCCATTTCTTACCCTTTTTAGGGCCTAGAAAAAAAGCATATTGTTCATCAATAGATTTTTATCATTTAAATAAATTATAAATTAACCTTATTTCCCTTTGAACCATATTTTTTTTATCAATTTTAAATATGGATTTCATCACTATTATTTTAAATGTGGTTTAAAACCTAGCAAATCAATAAAAAAATGGAACAAAAACTTAGACAACGCATTATTCAGCTTTACCAACAGTTTAAGAAAGAGGATGCCCAAAAAGAGAACAGGCTTGAAAAATGGAGAAACCTAGAACCCGAGTCTGCTGAGTTGATTTCCATCATGATCAAAACACAACAAAGTAAAAATGTGTTGGAATTGGGGACTTCTAACGGCTTCTCGACCTTGTGGTTTGCAGATGCCCTACATCCTTCCAACGGGAAGCTTGTTTCCATTGAAATTGAAGAAAGCAGGACCCAACAAGCTAAAGAGCATTTGACAGATTTTCAGTTATCTGAAAATGTAGCGCTCATTACTGCTGATATTGGTCAGTTTTTAACGGAAGCACAACCTATTTACGATCTTATCTTTTTAGATGCCGAGCGTAAAAATTACGTAGCCTATTGGCCTTATCTACAAAACCTACTTACTAAAAAAGGAAGTTTGTTGATTGTTGACAACGTGATCTCTCACCATAACGATGTGGAAGCATTTATTTCGATGATTCAAGGCAGCGGTGATTTTACCACCTCGATAGTGAACGTTGGCGCAGGGATTTTACTGGTGACTGGGGAATAATGTTTAATGCATGTTAAAACACTAAATTCTACCCTTAACACACATCATTCTACCTCTTAGGTACAACCTCCTACCTTTTACCTACATCAATCTACCTCTCAATATCAACCTCCTACCCCAAAGGTTAAAATTCCTACCTTCGAGGTACAACCTCTTACCTCAAAGGTCAAACCTGCTACCCCAACGCTACCACCATGAGGCTTTAAGGCAGCAATAAGAAGCTATCTCTTAAAACAAAAAAGTCCCGTCCCACACTTGCGGGACGGGACAGGACTTCTTTAATGAGCAATGTTTTAAACAACAGGTGGTTTTTCAATTCTTCTTCTTCTTGGGAAACGTTGTTTCAAATCATTTTCAATGGCTTGCGAACCTGCAATGTTAGACCTTGCCGCTCCTTTAACCGAGTTATAGAAAATCAGCGCAGCTTCGTAAGCTTCACCGCCCGCCATCATTTCGGCATCCTCTACGGCTCGTAATAGTGCCGATAACCGCTGTTTAACCACTTGTAAACTTGCCGCCAGCTCATAATCTTTCTTGGCCTCTGGCAAATCTAAAAAGGCAGGACGCAAACTTTCATGTTGTGTAGCGTATTCCAAAGCCTTTTGCACAAAGGCCAAGGTTTTGTCGCCCATTTTTAACATCGCCAACCTATCATCGGCAGTAAGGTTAATGGTTAAAACGTGTTTTAGTGATTCGTTAATGCTGTTAATGCTCTCCAATACAGCGGTAGACTGCTCGGCAGTAATGGCTGCCGAAATTTGATTTTTCTTAGACATATGTAAGAGGTTTTGATTAAAAAGCAATATAATAAATTTTATTAAAACATTGAAATTCAGGTAATTCCAAAAAGTTGTAAGATCATTACCTTCTTAGCAAAAAAAGAAATCACGAAATTAAAAAGGGTAAAAACACCCTTCCAAACTCGAATTTTATTCGCCAACTTTAAGTATAAATTAAAGCGATACCCTTCTCATTACCAAGCTCTTTCCAGTACTCCATATATGAACTGAATTGCCCTTCGTTACGTCTTATTGAGGATGGATTGGAGCATATGCTGAAAAAATTTAACCAAATGATAATTTATGAAAGATTTAATTAAAAAAGCCGTTGACGAGCTCAGCGCTCAGGGCGGTAAAATTGAAAAGACCATCAAATTTAGCCATCATGCGTCTTCGCAAAACAAATGGGTAAAGGGCGAAGTAAACCTTAGCCAGCAAGGAACAATGAGCCTAAATCTAACAGAAATCAAAGGCTATAGCCCAGATTACATTAACCGTGTTGCCCGAACGGCCTTTAAGGCGGCCCTATTGCCTAGCCCTGGCGTTGGCAGTATCATATGGACAAAACGTAATCCAGATGGACTGGTGGTAGGACAAAAATACACTTTTAACAGCGGGGCCTACTATTACGGAGTGGGTGCAAATGCCTACTTAGACTGCGATGGACGTGCCTTATTTACTGCCGTTGAAGCAGAATATAAAGGAATACAACCAGGAAGCTGCAAACCAGGCGCAGGCAGAGATTACACCTTATTTAGAATTGTACAATCATGAAAACAAAAACGTCTCTTGTTGGCTTATTAGGTGTTATATTAGCCCTCAGCTGTAAAAGTCCTCAACCAATGTTGAGCAACCTCCATCATCGAAAAATGGGCAATAGCACTACTGACCTTAACATTATAGAGGTGCGGGTTGGCGTGCTGCCTTATAAGGCCGCTGCCCAACAGACCGAAAAGCCTAAATTGTTATGGGAACTTCAAGACAGTTTGCCTCACCAGCTATTAAAAGTAATTGCGGCTAAAACCCAAAAAGCAGAAGATGTTATTGCCCTAATGTCTAAGCCCATTAGTCCAAAAAAAGAAGATCCACCTGCCGAACTGCCTACAGAATTTACAGAATATAAGGTGCGCTTGGTATTTTCTAACATCAAAAGATATTTTATTGACGATAAGTTTACTCACCCCAACACCCGATTGGCCTATTTGAACACCTAAATTGGCATCCCAAATAATGAAAACAGGGTTGTTTTTCAAAGTATCGATAAAATGGAAAACGAATTTGAGGAAGTTGACTTGGGCGACATCTCTAGAAATAAATCGGTTACCTTTAATGCCAAATTGAGCGCTACGGGGCAGCTGGGTACTAGTGTCGACAATACAAACTCCGTTTCCAACGAAAATGGCAGGACCTCAAAATCAGCTAACGAAAACGATGTTTACAATAAAGATGGAAAAGTAATTGGAACGGTGAACGGCTCGGGAGACTTTACCAGCACAAAAAAATCAGGCAATACTACCACTACAAAAAGTGGAGCCTCTGCAAATGCCGCTGGCGAAATAGGTTATGTAAATGCCGAAACCTTAAACGAAGCTAGGCTCTTAAAACTACAGCGGATGAAAGCAGGCTTTTCTTTTGCACCCAAGGAAATTGTGGTATCGCAAGAAGGAAGGCAGAACGGAGACATTTCCAATAATGTTTTTGTAGATGCCACACTTAAATTTAAAGGATCAGATTTAACCGATGAAAAAAATGTCTATGCCTTTAAAAACCTATTTGACGAACGCTACCAACCTGTTGCTGCCAACGACATGCTTTTAGGCCGTAGAACAATAAGCTATGTAAAATGTAGTGGAAGCCAGCCCCTAATGCTTGATGTAAAATATGAAGGATCATTACGTGCAGTAGAAAACCTTGAAAAGCAAACTGGCGAAAGTGCCCTGGAATACGATGACAAGGTGACGATGTACAAACTCCCTATGAAAATCGCGACTGCCGCACAAATAGACCCCATGTTGTTTTGTAAGTATGTGTACAGAATTTCTGCAAACAATAGCCAAGGCAATAAAATCGTCTTGCGTATTTCATGGAAAAAAGAAGAAGAACTGGATTTATTCTCAGACGATAAGCCCGAAGAGTTTTTGAGATGGTTAAAATTACAAATTGACAAAGAAGACCCTAAAACCCTCAGTACAGATAAGTTTGAGATGTATTTCGAAGTTTCAGAAAAAGAGAAGGTATACCTTGCCAAAAAGAAAATGACTGGCGAAGATTTTAAAAAACTAAAACAACTGAAAGACATTAGCTTAGAAGTAAGAACGGAATAAGCTCCCAAATCTTATTGATTGATAAAGCCCAGTGACACAAAGCACTGGGCTTTTTTATTTAATTAAAGTTAAATTACTAAAAACCTCCAAAGATCTCAATCCCGAAGTTTCGGGATCGAAATGACGACGTAGGAAAGACGGTGCGTAATAACTAATCCCGAATACTCGGGACTACGCCACTAGTACCTAGTACCTATTAAACTTTTTCCAAACATTTTCCCAAAGTAAGGGGTTAGTTTAAGACAATTAGATACTATGCAGAAAAAATTACGCAGCTTTTTTATTACTTATTGGGAAACAGCAAAACGTCGTGTTAAAGCACAACTCAGAAAACAAAGGTACCAAACCGTACGTGCTATTAGTTCACTATTGGCCGATCTCATTACCAATGCCACCATAGTAGTGGGTATTTTATTGGTCATCTTTTTAATTTGTATGACCTTGTCTTTCTCGCTGTCTATTGTTTTTAAAAGCCATGTATTAGGCTTTTTGGCGGCTACGCTGTGCCTCACCCTTGTGGCATTGTTGGTATTATGGCAACGTTCTAAAATAGATAGATACTTTGTAGGGCTTACCATTTCCCGCTATTTTGAGAAGGTAAAAGAAAAAAACAACCGCTAACATCAACAGTCCCAATAGACATTGAAACACATAGCCCTCAACAAAAAATGAAAAAGAAAAAACTTAGTTTTAAAGGAATTTTTGAGATACTAAAAGCAACCGTTAGTGGATTTAGCGATCACAACGTGACCAAATTAAGTGGTTCACTGGCCTATTATACGGTCTTTTCGATGGCACCATTACTAGTGGTGATTATTTCTTTATGTGGTATTTTTTTGGGACAGGAGGCAGCCGAAGGACAGATTTACCAACAGTTGAGCGGCTTTATGGGAAAGGAAACTGCGTTCCAGCTTCAAGAAATTGTTAAAAAAGCCGCCATTGGCAACAAAGGGAATATCGCTTTCATTATTGGTATTGTTACGCTTTTGGTTGGTGCTACCACCGTATTTGCCGACATTCAGGATTCCATCAATACCATATGGGGCATTAAGCCCAAGCCTAAAAGAGGCTGGTTAAAGCTGTTACAAAACAGGTTTCTTTCTTTTTCTGTCATTATCAGTTTGGGGTTCCTCCTATTGGTATCCTTGGCCATTACTTCCCTATTAGATGGTTTTAGCAAACAGCTCGAAGTCCGTTTTTCTGATGTGTCGGTCGTTGTTTTCTATATCCTTAACCAAGTAGTTACGCTGTTGGTGATTGCCATTATTTTTGGGGTGATTTTCAAAGTGCTGCCCGATGCCGAAATCAAGTGGCGTGATGTGGCTTTAGGCTCATTGGTAACGGCCATTTTATTTATGGTGGGTAAGTTTGCCATTTCCATTTATATTGGACAAAGCGACGTAGGGAGTACCTATGGTGCAGCAGGTTCGCTGGTGATTTTGCTTTTATGGACCTACTATTCCTCTATCATCCTTTATTTTGGTGCTGAATTTACCAAAGCCTATGCCGTAGCTTCTGGATCGGAAATTAGACCATCACATTATGCGGTAAGTACCAAACAGGTAGAAATAGAAACAGGAAACCGTCCGATAGACGAGAACGTACCGAATAAGAGCGAATAAATACGTTCTTGCATCCTAACCACTAGCCGTTAGCGACTATTGACAGTTATAGCAGATAAAAAAGGATCTGGGCTTGCCTCTAGTTCCTAATAAACTAATGACCAGTGAACCAATCCCGAAATGTCGGGACAAGTTCCCGAAGTATCGGGACAACTACCCGAATACTCTGGACTATATCCTAGCTACTAGCTACTAATTCCTAGTCCCTAGCCCCTAGTTCCTAATCCCTATTTCCTAATCCCTATTTCCTAGCCCCTAGTCCCCTAAAGCAATCCATAAAGCCCATCACGTGGGAACAAATGAAAAGGTTTGGTCGTCTCTTTTAAAGATTGAGAAGGCTTTTCAGGTTCAACGCTTATTCTTCAGTATTAGGTAGCATTGGTAAATTCGCTACTGGGGCATCTTGCTGTAATTTAGACATTTCTCTGTCCATCGAATTAGTTGACATTTGCGAAAATTAAATTGGATTTTTCAGAAAGCTATTCCATTGCTGATCTTAGCTATTCCAACCGTATAACAGCCTCATTTAACTTTTGTTTTGAACCAATAAGGAATTAATTTTTCTCCTCATTTTTCTGCCTAAAAACGTCCTTATCAAACATTACTATTGCTTTTTTGTTAGTTCGGCAAACATCCCAACAACACCCCTCTAATTCAATATAGAAAAAACAAACGATGGAAAACTTTACGATGCTGCAGTTTTTTGAATGGTACTACCCTGCCGATGGAAGCTTATGGAAAAAACTCACCCAAGAAGCACAAAACTTAAAGGATAAAGGCTTCGATACGCTTTGGTTACCTCCCGCCCATAAAGGGATGGCTGGCCCAAATTCCATTGGCTACGATTCCTACGATCTTTATGACTTGGGAGAGTTTGAAGAAAAAGGCAGCATCCGAACCAAATATGGTACCAAACAAGAATTAATGGATGCCATTAAGGCAGCACAAAAAGTAGGTTTAAAGGTATATGTGGATATTGTACTGAACCATTTGGGCGGAGGCGATGAAACGGAAACCATTACCGTACGAAAGGTAGATCCGCAGCAACGTAGCAACTTTATTTCGGAACCTTTCGAAATTGAGGCTTTTACCAAATTCAACTACCCTGCCCGAGCTGGTAAATACTCTAAATTTCAATGGGATTTTCAGTGCTTTAGTGGTGTCGATTATGATCACCGCAGCGGCGAAACTGCCATTTACAGCATACAGAACCAATACGGCGAAGGTTGGGAAGAGGTACTGGATAAAGAAAATGGCAATTATGATTACCTCATGTTATCGGACATTGATTTTCGTAATCCCGCAGTAAGGGAAGAATTAAAAGCTTGGGGAAAATGGTTGTATCAAACCTTGAAATTTGACGGTTTTCGCTTGGATGCCATTAAACACATGCCTGCAGATTTTTATAACGAATGGTTGGATGTACTTAGGGAAGACCTACAAAAGGAACTGTTTACCGTGGGCGAATATTGGGCACCAAATGATTTGGGAAGCCTTTTAGCCTACATAGAAGCTACTGGAGGGCGTATGTCATTATTTGATGCCTGCCTACAAGCCAATTTTTCAACGGCCTCCCAATCGGGCAATGATTATGACCTGACAAACATCTTTGAAAACACCTTGGTAAGTGCAAGGCCCGACTTGGCTGTTACCTTTGTTGAAAACCATGATACCCAACCACTTCAATCATTGGAACAAATTGTAGAGCCTTGGTTTAGGGCACATGCCTATGCCATGATCTTGCTAAGGGAAGCTGGCTACCCCTGTGTTTTTTATGCCGACCTTTACGGTTCTACCTATACGGATAAGGGACAAGATGGACAAGACCATGAGGTAACCATCGGATATTTACCGCAACTAGAAACCTTACTTATATTGCGTAAACAACGTGCTTATGGCTTGCAAAGGGATTATTTAGATCATCCCAACTGCATTGGCTGGACAAGAGAGGGAATAGCAGAAAAGGAAAATTCGGGATTGGCCGTTATTTTATCTAATGGAGAACAGGGCCACAAAAGAATGGAAATGGGCCCTGCTTTTGTTGGACGAACAATGATAGATGCCTTAGGACATGTAACGCAGGAAATTGTAGTAGAGGAAGATGGCTGGGCAACTTTTATTTGTGAAGCAGGATCAGTTTCGGTGTGGGTTGTGAATAATGGCTAATTGTTAATGATAAATGGTTGTATAGCATAAATTTAACTTCTTTGATTTTCAATTTACTTCGTAGCTGCTTCATTTTCTTGATATGATGAAAACCTCGCAGGTTTTAAAAACCTGCGAGGTTTATAAAGGCAGTCAACCAAATAACCAATCCCGAAGAATCGGGACAAGTTCCCCGAATACTCGGGACAAGTTCCCCGAACGATCAGCACTGCGCCACTAATCCCGAAGGGGTCGGGACTATATCCTAGCTACTAGCTCCTAACCACTAGCCACTAACTACTAGTACCTAGCTACTAATCCCTAACTACTAATTTCCAACAGAATTGAACACTAACTATGTATTAAAACTACAAAATCAATGTTCACAAAGCTTCGCTTAGTTATTTTACTATTTGTTCCTTTTTTCACGTTTGCACAAAACAATGGCATGGTTACGGGAAAGGTAACAGATGCTTCATCGGCACGACCGCTAGAGTTTGTAACCCTAGTGCTCATGAAACCAGATAGCCAAACCATTATCAAACAGGAAGTAACCGACAGTAAGGGGCAGTACAAAATTTCTGGACTTGCCGATGGCACTTATTACCTAATGGCCAGCTACATTGGCTTTGACCACCTAAAGACCAACAGCTTTGTGATTGGTACAGGCACAAAAAAAATTGTGCAGGACATCTCTCTTAATGGCGGCGCAAAAAAACTCAACGAAATTACCATTACAGGTAAAAAACCGATATACAGCAATACCATCGACAGAAAGGTTTATAATGTGGATCAGGATATCATGGCCAAATCTGGTTCTGCCAGCGAAGTGCTGCAAAACGTGCCTTTGGTGCAAGTGGATATTGATGGGAACGTTTCTTTAAGAAATTCATCGGCAATGATCCTCATCAATGGAAAAGTTTCGCCAATTATGGGCAAAAATGCCGCCACGGCACTACAACAACTTCCAGCCAATAGTATCGAAAGAATTGAGGTGGTCACCAATCCTTCGGCAAAATACAGGCCAGATGGTACTGGTGGAATTATCAATATCGTGCTTAAAAAAAATGTAAAGCGTGGACTGAACGGTGCTGTTACCGCAAATGCTGGAAATCAGGAAAGATACAATGCCAGTGTAAACCTTAACTACAATCCTGGTAAGGTCAATATGTTTGGCAGTTACAGCATTAAACAAGACTATCGCCTAAGACGTACGACCAACCATAGGCAATCAGACCCAGGCAGTCCTTCGGCAGTTTCCTACAGCGATGAAGTCACCAATAAATCGAGGCCATTTTCCAATACGGCTACTTTAGGGATGGAATACACCATCGATGAGCAGAACAGCATTGGCGTGTCGGGCAATTACTATTTCCGTAACATGCACAAAAACGACCTCACCACGAAGCTGATTTTTAACAATTCGGGCGTGATTTCTGACTATGACCGTACCAGAACAAATTATGAATACGAAAGAGAACTAGATGGAACATTCTTTTATCAGCATAATTTTGGAAAGGATGACCATAAGATCAGGTTAGAATTTACCGCTTCACATGCACCAGAAATTGAGGATAACCATTTTGTAAATACTTACCGTGTTAACATTAATCCAAATCCCGAATCAAGAGACAACACCTTGATTAAACAAACCTCAGACAACCGACAGTTGACCATTGGCTACGAAAACCAACTTGCCGACGATACTAAACTTGAACTTGGCTATGATGGCCAATACAATAAACAGGATCTTGATTTTTTTGGTGCAGATTATGATTATTCCCTTCAGCAGTTTGTAACCAGCACCAGAAAAACCAATCGTTTCATCTACAATGAGAATATTCATGCCTTTTATGGCACCCTTGAACAGTCGTGGAAGAAGTTTGGAGCGATGTTAGGCTTAAGGGGAGAATATGCAGATCTCAAATCTACACAGGTAACCACAGCAGTAACAATTCCCAACCATTATTTTAAGGTTTACCCTACACTACACCTTTCCTACAAGCTATCCAATAGCAGGCAATTGCAGCTCAACTATAGCCGAAGGGTGCGCCGTCCAGAAGGTGACGACCTTAATCCCTTTGCAGAATATCAGGACGATAACAATATTAGGGTAGGAAACCCTTACCTAAAGCCAGAAATTATCCACTCTGTAGAATTTGGCTATCAATGGAAAAACGATCATTTCAGTATTTTACCAGGTATTTATTACCGTTATAAATACGATGGTTTTACTTCAATAGTAAGTGAAGCAAATGGAATTTTCACTACAAGTCAGCAAAACTTGGCCAATGACAAGGCATTGGGAGCCGATGTGGTTTTCTCTGCCAATGTACACGATAAGCTGAACGTTAACTTTACGCCCAATGTATTTTATAACCAGATTGATGGTTCGAACTTGGGTTATGGCACAAAAAAGAATACAATTACCTGGAGTGCCAATTTTAACTCCACCTATACCATCACCAAAAGCACGGCAGTACAGGTTAATTCCAATTACCGTTCCGCACGTCTTACGCCACAGGGCAAATACTTGCCAAGTTTTGTATTAAACTTTGGAGCAAGGCAAGAACTGTTCAAAAAGAAAGGTTCGATATACCTTACCGTTTCTGATGTTTTCAGAAGCCAACGACAAAAAGCAGAGCTGAGCAGTATAGGCTTAGTGCAAGATGTGTTTACCAGAAGCAACTCACGGATTGCCTATTTTGGCATGAGCTATAATTTTGGCATAGTGAAGAAGAAAAAAGACCTCACGTTTGATAATTCTTTATAAATGTGATAATGAGTTAATGTGATAATTAGTTGATGTGATAATGTGATAATTACCAATTAGCTAATCCCGAAGTATCGGTACTATGCCACTAGCTCCTAGCAACGAATCACCAATGAACTAATGAGCAGTGAACTAATGAACTAATGACCAATGAACCAATCCCGAAGTATCGGGACAAGTACCCGAAGGATCGGGACAAGTACCCGAAGGATCGGGACTATACAGTAGTTGCTATTAAACAATATAAAGATCCTTCGTTACCGAAGTGTCGGTACAGGTTCACTCTGGATGACATTTCCGTCATTTCGACGATGGAAGGAGGAGAAATCTAACGATTTGTTTTTTACCTCTTTGCTTGGCGTTATCACCAACCACTAGCTGTAATTGCAGCTTCATGAAAACCTCGCAGGTTTTAAAAACCTGCGAGGTTTATAATTACCAATGAACCAATCCCGAAGTATCGGGACAAGTACCCGAAGGATCGGGACAAGTACCCGAAGTATCGGGACTATGCCCTAACTACTAGCCACTAACTACTAACAACTAACAACTAGCTCCTAACCACTAGTAACTAGTTCCTAAAAACAATTCCTTGCCGATAATGTTACGAATAGGTAATTATTCATCTATGGCAGAAAATAGACCTTTTAACCTCTACAGAACTTTAACTTCAAGTATCCTTTATCTTTTTGGACTCGTTATTTTATTATGGTTTCTATATAAGATTATCTCTGTGGTGATCTTGTTTTTATTTGCCATTATTTTGGGGATCATTATCAACCAACCAGTGAACAAGCTGGAGAAAAGGGGAATGAAAAGATGGTTGGCCGCGTTGATTGTACTTGGTGCTATTTTTATCGTCTCTACCATCATTACTATTTTGGTAGTACCTGTCATCAGTGACCAAATTGATATATTGATTGGCAATATCCCTAGTTATTTGAATAGCGTCACTACCCATTTGGAACATCTTTTAAGGAAGTATCCAGAGTTGAGCAAAAACCTGCCTAAAGATCAAATGTCAATCAGTAGTGCCATGCCACCGCTCGGAAAAACCGTCATGGGACTTGGCAGCTTTTCTTTCAGCATTTTGGGAGGCGTGTTTGTCTTTATCGTTTTTGTGTCCATGATTGTATTTTTTGTAGCCAACCCAAGGCCCATTATCCAATTATATTTAACTGCCTTTTTACCCGATAAGCGTGAAAAGGCCACCAATGCTTTAAAACATACTTCTAGCATGTTAGGCGGCTGGATGAGATCAAACCTGATTGGGGGTGTTGTACAAGCCGTATTGGTGTTTGTATTCCTAAGTATCATGAACGTACCAGGCGCACTGGTATGGGCAGCATTGGCCTTTTTTTCGGAACTGATTCCGAAAATAGGTTTTTACATTATGGCCATCCCTCCTACTTTAGTGGCATTATCTGTAGGTCCAGCTACTGCGCTTTGGTGCTTGGTATTTTTTCTACTTTTAAATGAGCTCACTGCTGATTTCTTAATGCCCAAGCTGAGATCCAAGACCATGAAAATCCACCCAGTTTCACTGCTGTTTTTGTTATTATCCATGGGTGCTGCCTTTGGCTTGATGGGGGCTTTACTGGCTACGCCAATGGCGGCCATCATTAAAGCCTATTACGAGGAGTTTTACTTATCGAGGTTCCCTAAAGACCATCAGCTTGAAAACAATATTGATGAGATATTATATGGAAACGATCAGTAGTGATTAGTCGGTACAAAAAGGTATAAAAAAGAGAAACATCCCGCCCATTGGGCACCCTCTGAGAGAGGGGAATATGGCTTTGTGCTCCTTGTCATTCAGAGCATAACTTGTACCGATTTTTCGGTAGCGAAGACCTCGTAGCAGCTACTCCTCTCGACTTCACTGCGTTGAGCTCGAAATAACGTGCACCGTAGCTTCATTGCAAGTTTACGAAGCAATCTCAAGTATTCCTCATTCATTAGGCGCTACGTGCAACAGTCACGAAGTAAATTGAAAATCAACGAAGTCAAATCTTTACTAAACTATTCGGTTATAAAACTATAGAGATTCCTTCCCGAAGTGTCGGGACAAGCCCCATATTCGGAATGACAAAAAAAGTTCGGAATGACGGGCACCTACCGTGATCCAAAGATGAAATACCTATTCAGGAATTAGCTTTATTAAAGCCAATGGTATTCCTATAAAATTGGGGCGATATATCGGTTTTACTTTTAAAAACCCTGCTGAAGTAATACTCATCTTCATAGCCAAGTTCATAGGCTATTTCTTTAACCGTCTTATCCGTTAGGTACAATTCCCTTTTGGCTTCAATAATTATCCGCTCAGAAATCAAATCGGACAGTGTTTTATTGAAATGGCTCTTTGTGATTCGTGCAAGCGAAGCAGGCGTAAGATGCAATATGTCTGCGTAATCGCTGGCAGAATGTCTTTTTCGGAAGTTATCCTCTATGGCATTTTTAAGATTTTGGATCAGAAACTGCTGTTTGCTGTTAACCGCTTCGGTATGATGGACAGATTGTTGGGCAAGTTTTATCCTCGTAGCCATCACCAACAAAATTTTAAGGTACGAAACCAACACTTCATCTTTTCTAAAGGCATCAGCTTTTAACTCATCGGCAATTCCGTGTATGAGGTTCAAGATGGTGCTTTTGCAGTTTTCGTTCAGGTTCACAAATGGCTGCTCGTAAATATTGTTGAAGAGTATCCCATTTGCTGCAATTTCTTGGTGATGTCGGTAGATACAAAAAAAATCGTGGTGAAACTGTATGGCAATTCCCATTAGTGGCTCTACAGCCTGCAACATGAATGGCTGATAGGGATAAAATGCAAATAAACTATCTTCTTCAAATGTGTAATCGCAAAAATCAACTTTGGCCAATCCTTTGCCCGAAGTGATGAGTATCAGCGTAAAATAATTATTGCGCTGTATATGATCAAAATAGCTATCGTTATCAAACTCAAACAATTTGAAAGCCAAATTGCCATTTTGTTGGTTAAGCAGCGTATATACAGATTGTGATAACATTTTGCTGATTTTTTAATGGTTTAGCTTTTTAAACGCTTCGGTAAGCTGGTTGCATTCATGAGAACAAACCCCACTGATAATGGTTGGCATTTCACCCCATTTTGGCACCTCATGGGTCAGCAAAATATCGAATTTAGAAGTGGCACCTCCTACAAAGGGCACCGATGTCCCATAAACAATCTCCGATAGCCGATGGTGCCTAATGACGTAAGAACACATGATGCAGGGCTCATGGGTGGTAAATAGGCTTGCGATAGGAAGCTTATCTGCATAACCGTTCTTCACGGCATCCCTAATGGCTACTATTTCTGCATGATTGGTAATGTCGCCTGTTGATTTGCCCGATTCGATCCCAGTGCCGATGATCTCACCATGGGCAACAATCAGTGCACCTACGGGTGGATCACCAGCAGCTAAAGCTGTTTTTGCAAGTTCCAGACATTGCTGCATATAATATTGATGATTCTTTTCCATGCGCTTGGGTTTCATTACTTTGATAGGATACGCTAAAATACTTAAAATATATCATGCGATTTCAATAGTGATCATGATGAAAACTGCCCTTTTGAAGATCGAAAAGGGCAGTTAGGCAGAACATTTAGAAAATCAAAAGATCGTAGCCTTCATTTCTTAGGTTAAGAAGGCTTGGCAAACCAGGCGTACCTGGTACCTCGTTATCGCTTAACAAATCGTAGCCAGAAACCTCGGTCCCAAACACGGCAACGCAGCCTTTGGAAAGACCATGAACATGATCTTTTACCGCTGCATAAAGTGTATGAACGGGATGTTCTGCTTTTTCAAGTTGTTCTGGCCATCTGATGCCTGCTCCCTGAAAAACGATTTTTACCTCTTCGCCTGCATGTTTAAATTCATAAGCCGACGCCAAAGCGTTAAATACACGTCCTAGTGCTTCTTCTGAACCAGCCTTGGGATCAGAAAGAATGATAATTGCTGTTTTTTTCATTATAAAGGGTTTAAACACCGCAAAGGTGTGATGATCATATGGGTTAAAGAATGGATAATTTTAAGGATGTCATGGAGTTTTTTTAACTTGTGGCCAATGGCACAGCTAAGCAATAGCGAACACTTCTCAAGAGCCTGGCTTCACAAAAGTTTGCCAACCACGCATGGTATCGATAAAGCGTTCGCTAAGTCCTCCCTCACGCAGATAATTGGCCGTTACAGGAAGCGCTGGGCTTTCATACAGGGGGTTTTTCTTTACTTGAAGTGGGAAGTCTCGCTGGAGTATGCCTGCTCTTGCAATGAGTACAAAATCGCAGCCTTCCTCTAACAACTGTCCTGCTCGCTGCGCACTCATGACTTTCCCTGCCGCGCCTAAGCGTACACCTTTGCGTGGAAGATCGGCAAATACGCTCAACATGGTTTTTCCCTGAAAGCTTCCTTCCCTCACCAGCTGTGCCGAATCCCACAACGCCAAATCCAGATAGTCTACGAGTTCCTTGTCAAATACTTCCGCGGTAACTTCACGCAGTTCCTCAAGGCGAAGTCCATAGCGTTCAATGGATAATCGCCATCCTATTTGAAAATCGGGGCCACAAGCGCTTCGTATCCCCTCAATCACTTCGAGCGTAAAACGTGCCCGATTTTCCAGATTACCTCCGTACTTATCGTTACGATGGTTAAGGTGTGGCGACATAAATTCTGAAAGGATCCAGCCAAAAGCTCCATGTACCGATACGCCGTTAAAACCTGCTCGCTGTGCTCTTTTTGCAGCTATAATGAAGCTATCACGAATCCGCTCAACTTCCTCGGTGGATAGGGCCAACACTCCCTTTAACGTATCACTGGAAGCGGGAGCTGGTACTCCTCCAAATGCTGGCTGGGCACGATGTCCAGCATGATGCAATTGTACGGCTGAAAGTGCGCCGCCCTCGCGGATTGTGGTTGCCATTTGGGCCAGTCCAGGCAAATGATCATCGCTATGGATTCCCAGCTGACGCTCAAATGCAATACCTCCTGCTTCTACGGTAGAGGCACTCGTCTGTATCAATCCATAGCAACTTTGTGCAAGCTGCTCAATCCAGAGTTGATCAAATTCAGATGCGGAGCCATCATGGTTGCTCTGCTGGCTAGTTAACGGTGCCAGCATAAAACGATTTCTCATGGCGGGACCATGCAAAAGTGTAAGAGGCTTGAATAAATCGGAAACAGGCATTTTTGTATAGTTTTTAGGGGTGATACCTTTGTAAAAATTTCTATGACAAAAGTCCCCTAAAAACAGCGTCCTGAAAATGGACGTTTCCTACGATATGATGGATAATTTAGAATTTGTTTGTGGCTGACATTAAGTACTGCATTGCTTCTTTTACGGCCAACGTTGGGTTTTTGGGATTAAAGCCCAGTTCTTTTCGTGCTTTTGAGATATCAAAATCTTGTTGCAGGCCCGAAAACATGGCGATGTCTTTTGTTGAGATTAAAGGTGCCTTACCACTTAGTTTACTTCCCATTTCCATAAGCCAGGCAGCAACAAACAAAACTGCTTTAGGAACTGCTATGGGCAATTTTATTTTTAGTGCTGGAAAAAGTTGCTGTGCAATAACGGTGGTATCTTTGATGGACATACATTTTTCATTGGCCAAAATATAGCGTTCTCCATTTTTACCTTTTGTAGCAGCTAGGTAGCAACCTTCGGCAACATCTTTTACGTCAATCCAGTTCAGGGTAATTTTGGTTTCAATGGGAATCTGTTTTTTTAAAATCAGGTTAATAATATGATAAGAAACACTTAACGGTGCAAAGGCTTCACTACCAATCATTGCAGAGGGCAAAATAGCGACCAACTCGATATTGTGTTTTTTTGCGAGTTCAAAAGCCAATTTCTCGCCATCATTTTTAGAATTGAAATACATATCCCTACGGTCGGGGTTGTAGCCGTTGCTTTCTTTTATCGGAAGCTTAGTGAAATCTGTTGCGGCAATAGAACTCACATAAACAATGCGTTTTACACCTGCTTCAGCCGCAGCTGCTATGGTATTTTTTATGCCTTCAATATTAACGTCGTAGATTTCTTTTTTAGGATCTTTTGCCCAGAGCTTAAATACCGCTCCAACGGCATAAAAAACATCAACGTCCTGCAAAGCGTTGATTAACGACTGCCTATCGGTAATGTCTGCCTGCACTACCTCGCAATTCAATCCAACAAAGGGCTCCTTATTGTTCACGTTACGAACCGAAGCCCTTACCTCAATCCCTTTTTCAATCAGCAATCTTACTAAGTTGTTTCCCAAATGGCCATTTGCACCTGTTACCAATGATATTTTTTTCTGTCCCATATTTTTGTTTTAAAATGATGACACAAAATTGGGGCTAACTTTTCCCAAACCACTTCGCAAATGTTACCTAATCATCTCTTTGCGTATTCTGCTTAAACTTTTGGGGTTCATTCCCAAAAAAGAAGCGATATATTGCAAAGGAACATTCTGTAGGATATTAGGATAGTTTTCGATCAGTTTCTGGTACCGTTCCTCTGCGGATAGCACTGCCAATTCTTTAGAACGGTTTTCGTGGTAGAAGAGCGATTGCTGGAAAACTGAGATACTGAAATCCTTAAAAACCATGCTCTGCCCTGTTATTAAATCCAAATTGGCTTTGGTAATTCTAAGCAGCTCACATTCCGTAATACATTCCAAGTTTTCATCAGATTTTGTTTGGTTGATGAAATGCATATACGAAGTAACAAATCCTGTGGGACAATTGATATTGGTAGTCACTTCATTGCCCTTACTGTTGTAGTGAAACAGTCGCACAAAACCAGATACCACAAAATAAAGGTATTTCGGTACTTTTCCTTCTTCTTCAATGATATGATTTTTTGGAAAAAGCACTGGTTCAAAATACTGTCCGAACAATTCCTGTTCCTTTTCGGAAAAGGTGGTGTCTTTAGAAATGAGCTTCAATAGTTGTCCGTGCATTTGGCAAAGTTAGAAAATTAAAAAGGGCAAAATCAAGCGTAATAAATCCTTAACAACAATCATTATTTTAACAGCAGCTTTTTTCCTAAATTACCACCTTAAAATACGCTCACGATGAACAGACTGATACGATTAGGCAACGGCTTCGAACTTTATTCTCCTATTTTCTACTCTAGCCGCTATTCCACCTCAAAAGAAAAATAAAACCAGAAACAAACAAACAAACAAACAAACAAACAAACAAACAAAATGATCGTTTACGGAACCAAAGGAACCTTATTGGCTACCACAACCATTTTTGAAGAATGCGCTGGCTGCAAGGCCCAAAACAGTGTACAAATGTACATTTACCAAAACCATGCACATATTTTTTGGATACCTACCTTCCCTATTGGAAAAACTGGTGCCACACAATGCAGTCAATGTCTGCTGGTTTTCAAAAAGAAAGAGTTCAGTCCTAGTCTGAAAGGGCACTACGAATCACTTAAATCAAACCAAAAAACACCCTTATGGACTTTTGCGGGACTAGGCATTATTGCTCTGCTGATTACTTTTGGAATTATAGCCAGCAAGCGCAACGATGAAAAGAATGCAAAAATTATCCTGAGTCCACAAAAAGGAGATGTTTACGAAATTAGGATTGGTCAGGAGCAATATACCTTATACAAAGTAGACAAGGTGAATGCTGATACGGTTTTCGTACTACCCAACTACTACGAAACCAACAAAGCCACTGGACTTTCGGAATTAAAGGAAAAAGGTGATCAACATTTTATCAATGAGCCTTTCCCTTTATTAAAAGCCGACCTGAAAAGTATGCTTGAAAAAGGAGAAATTATGGATATTGACAGAAAATAGGTTGGCCCTTAATAACCACCTTATTAATATAGCAAACAATTGATTATTGATCATGAAAGTACATCGAGCGCATTATCTACTTACTAGTTTTATTGTTGGCTTTTTGGTATGGCTAAGCGCCACCATATTGTTTAGGGTTGCGGGGCAGCATTTTTTTATGGTCGATAACGCCTTAATCATGGTTGTTTTGTATATCCTGTTGATACCAGCCTTAGGCCTTATTTCAACCTCGGTATTTAACAAGTTTAAATTGGATAACCTAGAAAGTGTAAAGTCTGCAGCTGCCATGGTTTTGCCCGGTATGCTACTAGATACGCTGTGCGTTCAGTTTTTTGAAAAAATATTCCCCAATATGCCCGAAACCTACAGTAAAACTTTTGCTTCATGGTTAATGTTTGCCTACGCTACTGTTTTAATTTTCGGGCTTTTAAGGAAAAAACAAGCGCATACCAAACCGAGTGAGGAATGAAAATAGCTGGTCTTAACTTTATACCTTTATGCTCTCACCAAACCAGCTATGAATATTAAAAACAATATCATGAGGCGCTATTTCATCTTACTTCCCCTTCTCCTATTTTTTGGTAATGCCTTTTCACAAGAGAAGGGCATCAAAAAAGAAAAATGGCATTGGAACAACAACAAATTAAAGCAAGACACGGTTGCTGGTTATACGCAAGTATTAAAGGTTGACAATATCCTCTATATTTCGGGCGCCGTAGCTACCGAAATTACTCCTGAAGGAATTACCTCCCTTTATAATGATTTGAAGGCTTCCCTGGCAAGTTTTGGCGCTACCTTTGAAAATGTGGTCAAAGAAAACCTATATACTACAGATATTGAGCAGATGAAAAAGTTCAATTACGCCAGGAAAAAATTTTATAAAAACGACTTTCCCGCCGCTACTTGGATTCAGGTGCAAAGACTGTATATATCAAATGCAAAATTAGAAGTGGAACTGATTGCACATTTGCCCAAGTAACAAAGCATAATTGGTTTTGTAAACCATCCCATGTTGTTGCCTTATTAGAAGAGCTTCAATAATTACCGAATACAATTACTTGTCTCATTTTGCCCCATAGTATGTCCGATATGTACAATATGGCTGTAGATTAACTTGCTACCTTTGTGTTCAAACAATCATGAAAATGGAAAAGATAGAACACATCAATTATATCAAAGCACCTATTACAAAAGTATACGAAACCTTAACTACGCAAGAAGGTTTGGCCGCTGTTTGGACAGAAGAGCTGATTGTAAAACCTGAGCTTGGTTTTGTAAACGAATTTGGCTTTGATGACAATTACGGTACCAAAATGAAAATAACGGAACTGTCTCCAAATAAGAAAATAGTATGGGAATGCATTGCATCTGATCCTGAATGGGTAGGTACAGGCGTTTCTTTTGAACTAACAGAGAAAGATGGGGTAACGGCAGTAGTCCTAAAACATTTTGACTGGCGTAAACTTACCGAGTTTTACCAATGGTGCAATTACAATTGGGCCATGTTTCTTTTAAGCCTTAAAAGCTACTGCGAAGACGGACAAGGTACACCTTATCAAAAGCGGAAATTTTAATTCTTGCGGTTGGGGATAGTCTTGAATAAGTAGTTATTGATTGGTGATCACACCAACCAAAGGAGAATAGTGGCAAAGAAACACACCGCCCGTTTGTATCTGGGCAGGCTCCATGTTCGGAATGGCAGAAACGTTCGGAAGAGTATTATCCCCTCTTTATTGTCCCAATTCCCCCCTTTACTTGTGTATAACCATGCGTAGATTTGGATATATAAATACTTAAACATGAGAAAGATTAGAATTTTCGAACATATCTCCCTTGATGGGGTCATTGAACATGACGAAGGCTATACCTATGGTGCATGGACTACCCCATACCGTTCTGCTGAAGGGATGGCCATGCTACTGAACACCTACGGAGCTGGTTTCGACTTATTACTTGGAAGAAACACTTATGATTCTTGGACTAAATTTTGGCCAAATGCTGGAGACTTTCCAATGGCCAACGCCATCAATGCTGCTACAAAACACGTGGTGACCCACAGGTCTGAAGGTTTGGATTGGGGACCTGTAAAAAGACTAGGTGTAAATATTATTGAAGAACTTAACGAACTAAAATCTGCAGATGGTCCAGACTTGGTGCTTTCGGGAAGTATATCGCTCACTTCTTTATTATTGGAAGCAGGACTAGTGGATGAAGTGATTTTCATTGTATATCCGGTACTTTTGGGTAAAGGCAAACGCATATTAGCGGAGGAGTTTGAGGCTCGCAAGTTGTCATATGTAAGCTCCCAAACCACCCCTACCGGGGTGATGATCAATACTTACAAGTGTGTTGGGGCTTTGTAGGGAAGTTCCTTTTGGTTGGCGGTAAAGACTAATTATTTTCGTTTGAATGGCTTAGTGATAACACCAAGCAAAAGTAAAAAGGACTAATCGCTACAGTTCCCTTCCCGATGTATCGGGACAGGCACAAAGTCGGAATGACAAAAACTGTGAATAGGGCGCACTTCCTATATCCCCCTCTTTGAGGGGGCAGGGGGAGGTATTATAATTCTCGGTTCAATTTACCATATAGTTACACCAGCCGAAGGCTAATCTCTAGAGATTCCTTCCCGAAGTGTCGGGACAGGCACAAAGTCGGAATGACAAAAACGTTCGGAAGAGTGATTAGTTTCAGCAGTAGCTTTGTCATTCAGAGCGTAACCTGTACCGACACTTCGGTAGCGAAGACCGCGTAGCAGCTACGAAGTAAATCTCTAAGCTTATAATGTGTTAAAACTAATGATAACAAGCTAGAACACCCCGCCAGTTGGGCACCCCTCTAGGAGAGGGGAATTTCATACCGCCATTCCCTCCGACCTATCGGAGGGTGGACGAAGATCGGCGTGTTTAAATATTTATAGTTTCATATTTTTTCTATCCTCTAATTGCTTAACATACAAAGAAACAGGCGTTAATCCTTTTTTGTTCAAACCTTCCCAAGTGCCATCAGGGCGGTCTTTTAGCCTACCCGTTATTTTGGTGGCCGTTACGCCAATGGCATAGTTATCACCACTTACATAAGGGTTTTGCACGGCTACTTTTGCGGCTTGGCAATTCCATAACACTTGCGTTACGCCTGCCCAACCGTGTCCAGTGCCCCAATTGCCTCTATCCTGAATGTTGATCTCGCCATCAGTGATGATGTTATCGTAAAGGGTACCTACCGCCCAACGGTGGTGTGGACCAATATCTGCCTTTGCATTGGTAGATTTGCAATTGTAAAACACATTGGGTCCAGCTACTTTAGCACCGGTTACGTAATCATGCCTACCTTCATCGGCCGAGCAATCCCGCACCAAATTCAGCTGACCATCATTATTAAAAGAATACCTTCTACCACCTTCAATTTTAGATTTTGGCGCTAATGAAGTACAGTTTTTTACCGTTACCTGCTTGCTGTAATTGCCCAAATTAACACAGGAGTAGCCAAAGTATTTACTGGTTACGCCGCTTACCCAAGCATTTTCAACCCTGTTCAACCATACGGCATCCCAACCGTGATTTTCATCGGTATCGTTCTGATAAGCCGATTCTAATAGCATATTTTCGATGCCCACTTCACTTATCCTACTCTCAAAAGTGTATTGATAGATTTCGCCACCCCCATACTGCGTTTCCATGGCCATTACTACTGGATTGTCAATAAATACCTGCTGACCTTTAATAGCAGTAATTTTCCTTTCAAAGTACAGGTCATAATCTTCCGCTTTCCATTGTACTAACCCTTCACGGGCTTCTATCTGATCCATTTTCAAATCATGGATCCACTTGGTAGTTCCTGGACGTACAATCATGATATCATCACCCACTTTAAAACTAGTAACATTGTCCACTTGGAAAGATTTTGCCCCTACAGGCACATAAGCATCTATAATTTTCGCTTTGGTTTGTGGCGTCTCTTTAGGTTTACCATTGCCATTTACGCTGATCAATTTGCGTTGGCCTGTTCCTGTGGCTATCAATTTGGTATCGGTGCCTTCGCCCCTTAAAACAATCCCACTAGCGTTAATGTTAATGGTTCCTGGAATTTCGTAAGTCCCTTTTTTTAGTAAAATAGCTCCCCTATTCCCCGATTTGTTCAATGGCATTTTAGCCAGTTCATTAATCGCTTCCTGTATTTGCTGTTGGTCGTTTGTTCCGTTTGGCGATAGGGTTTTAACGGTTTTCACTTGCGGGATGGCTTGATTGCCCTGATGGTAGCCTACCCTACTGAAATCTGGCAAAATATCGCCTTTGGCATTGGGCGCATAGCTGAGCTTACCATCTTTGTTAAGTTGAACCAAGTTAGAGGTCCAAGTTTGCGCCAATGCTTGTTGAGCAAACAGAAATAAACTTATTGAACCGAGGATGAGGACTTTCAATTTCATGAACTGCAATAGAACTTATTTAAAGCTTTTAGTGATTTGGTTGAGCAAGTACTCTTTTTTATCTGAACTGTATTCCCAAAACATTACTCCTCCCAATTTGTGTTTCAATACGTATTGGCACTTGTGGTCTACCGACCATTCGTCATCATAAGAAATAAATGCTTTGGTTTGTGGATTGAACAAATACGGTGCTTTAGCTTCTTCATCCTGATAGGCTACAAAACCCTTTTTATTTAACAAACTATCTTTTAAAAAAGTATAGCCTTTGCCATAACTATTGGCCGCAGAAAGGATGGTATCACCTATTCCCCTATTGGCACTGGCATTTAATTGCAGGTTGCGACCATAAAAAGCAATGCCCATAACAATTTTTGAAGCGGGTACGCCCGCAGCAATGTAAGCTTTAATGGCTTTATCGGCAGAGTTATCAGCAGGATAAGCCTTTGAATCGAACAAATTGGTATGGTGCTTGGCTTGCTTAGCAGAATAATAATCGTAGGTCATCAGGTTTACATAATCGAGGTATTTAGCTGCTTCGCCCATTTCTGTATTGTTCAAAAAGGAAGTAAATCCGCCTGTAGCCGTCGTTAAAAGCTTTTTCTTTCCTGTTTCTTTTTCTAAGATATCAAGTTCTTTCCTCAATTCCATAAACATTAGGGTAAAGTTCTGTTTATCTTCTGGTCGGTATACGTTTCCCGCTTCACCTGGCATCCCTGGATATTCCCAATCGATATCTACCCCATCTAATTGGTGTTTACGAATAATATCGACCGAGCTTTTGGCAAACCCTTTACGTAACGAATCGGTTAAAACGGCATCCGAAAAGTTTTCGCTCCATGACCACCCGCCAATGGAAATGAGGATCTGAAGATTTGGATTCTTCTGTTTCAATGAATTTAAGCGTACAAAGTTGGTCGAATCTCGCTTTGCGTTATCTAAATAGGCCTGATTGTTTTTAACGTTTACAAAGGCATAATTGATGTGCGTTAATTTTTGCGCATTAATCTGATCGGGGTTAATTAAGCCACTATATCCCGTTACATAGCCAATCACCACTGGTTTTACCTTGGCAATCGTATTTCTTTTAGCGGCCATTAAAACCATCACCACGATGATTAATGCGAAGAGCTGTTTTATTCTTTTCATGATGTTAAACTTTTAAACGAATACGGTATTTTTCCATCAATGCTACTATTCTGATGATGATAAATGCCACCAAGAACGAGCGTATAATGCCTCCCATACCTTCATTAAAAAAGGAAGGATAATTGAAATGCGCCAAGCTAAGGATGGCATATAGGACATAAGGTATGAGATAGCAGGTAAGGGTACTGGTACCTGCGGGCTTGATCCATTTAAACCAATCCTTTTTGCCTTTCACATCCACCAAATAGATCATGAGCTGGAAGGTAAAAAGGGTAATTCCCATGCAAATGAATACCCAAGCTGGCGTGGCGTAAATCTTTGAAATTCCGCCAGCGTATGGTCTGAGCGCAAAGCCCAAAATAATGCTAAGCAGTGCAGCCAAGCTCAATAACCACCATAGTTTTTTGCTTTGTTGTTGGGCAATGAGATATTGGTAGCAGGTAGCAATCACAGCGCCGCCCATCATTAAAGTAATGGACGAGGCATCGCCTATTTGCCACAAATTAACGTGTAGTAGCCCCATATGGGTGGTGATATTGATGAGGGCATAAACAACAAAAGCAATAAACAGCCACCACATTTTCCCTCTAGTGAGCAGGTAAGTTAATGCTGAGAACAGATAGGCCCAGCCAATTAAACCTAAAATACCCCACCAATGTGGAGCCAAGCCTTGTGGATTTTCGGCATTGCCACCTTTATACAGGCAAGCCATTACTAAAATAAGGATGATACCGATCGCGGTAAGGCCATATTTCTTAATGTTCGATGATTCTTTTGGATAGTCGAGCCAAACCAGAAAAAAACCTGTAGTGAGCAGCAAAGTATAAATGGGTTTTGCCAATCCTGCCAGCTCACTGTTGTAACTCTCGAGGTTGACATGAAAAAAACCCATGACAATTAAAGCTATGGAACGCAATAAAATGTGCGCTGCAATGGCGAGCATCCCATCTCCTTTTTTTATCCTGGTTTGAGTGGCAAAGGGCAACGATAGGCCTACAATGAATAAAAAGGCAGGAAAAATGATGTCCGAAAAACCCATACCATCCACCTCTGCAGCGGTGTGTCCAATCCATGCTGGGATACGGCCTACCCCTGCTACATCATTAACAAAAATCATGAAGAACATGGTAATTACTCTTAACACGTCTATTGATTGTATTCTGGAGGGTAATGCCATGTGCGCTGATTTAGGTTTTCAATGGATTAAAGATAAGCGTTCCCTAAGTATTTAGGCTTAGGGAACGCTTTATGGATTAGTAACCTGGGTTTTGTATTAAAGCAGGTACTCTACTGATTTCTGATTGTGCAATTGGAAAAAAGTAATTGGCTTCCTTAAAAACACGATTGGCATTATTGGTAATAGGCACTTTATTATAGGTATAAGTATTTCCTGTACGGGTAATCTGCATCCCTGTCATGGTAAAATTAAATTTTTCCATGGCTAGTTTCCAACGGCGAACGTCAAAGAAACGATGTCCTTCATAAGCCAGTTCTACCATACGCTCATTTTGGATCACTAAACGCATTTCATCTTTGGTCATAGATGGTTTTAAACCATAATTGCCATCTGCACCGATTAAAATGCCAGCTCTTTTTCTCAATAATTTCAATTGATCGTAAGCAGCGGTAATGTTGTTGTCTTCGTTAGCGGCTTCGGCATAGTTCAACATCACTTCGGCCAAACGAATTAAGCCCCAAGTACGTTGCAAGGTGGGTCCACCGTTGTTTGCCGTTCCGTCGTCCATCATCTTTCTCCAAAAATAGCCTGTAGCATAAGTTAAACCTGCCGAACCATTTACCGACCAGCCATCTTGCACACCAATGTAGGTATTTACAGGCTGTTTATTTCCTGTAGCATTGTTAAACCACAACATTTGGTTATAAATTACGGTATAGTTTAAACGTGGATCGCGGTTCACATAAGGGTTAGCAGGATCAAATCCTGTTGGGTTGGTGGGCGATTTCAAGTCGGTTTCTGTGGGCTTGCCATTAATGGTTCCAAAAGCATCTACCAAGTTTTGCGAAGGCATGGCCTGTGGAGTGGTTACCCCTCTTGAAACAGGCAATAACGCTCCCTCCAAAGTTTTTGAACCCGCAGCCATACCATTTAACAAAAATTCTTTATTTACACGTAGGGTAAATACTTTTCCGAAGCCCAAACCTGGGACAGAATTGTCTTCATAAAGCTCATAGCCGTTGGCTGCTGCCATATCCAAAGCTTCTTTGGCGGCAGTGGCTGCTTTTGTCCAACGAGTGGCATCATAAGCGGCATAACCTACTACCTTTTTTTGTGCTTCGGTTTTACCGATATTACCACCGTTAAACAATGGACTTGCGGCAAAAAGTAACACTCTTGATTTTAATGCTTTGCAGGATACGCTGGTAATACGACCATAATTTTGCGCATTGTAGTTGGCTGGTAAATCTGGCGTGATGGCATCCAGTTCGCTCACAATATAGTTCACGCACTCTTCGTAAGAGTTTCTGGTGATGTCGATCAAATCGGCAGGTTTAAAAATTTTATCTTCCAACAAAGGCACCCCTCCGAAATGTTTAATCAAAATGGAGTAATACCAAGCTCTTAAAAATCTGGCTTCGGCTTTGGTTTGTTTTTTTAAGGCAGCAGATATCGGTGAACGATCAACGTTTGCTAAAAAGATGTTTGCCCTACGGATATTCGCAAACGATTTATCGTAAGCTACGGTATAAGGGTTTTGGTTGGATCCACTTGATACCACTGAGGCCAAACTCCCTGTATAAATGACCACAAAGGGCTGGGTTGCACCAAATAAACGGTGGTTTCCTTCGTCGCAAGCTTCGGCAGTACCAGCGGTAATACCACTACCGTTTCCAGAATTGTAGTATCTTGAGCTAAACTCGAAGAATATATCAGAATACACGCCAAATAAGTAATTACTGGTTCTGGCACTATCTGCAAAGGTGGTTTCTTCATTCAGCTCGGTATTGAGCTTACCATCTAAAATGTCGGTCTTTTTGCATGAATAAATCAAGGCAACGGCCACGATTATAAATAAGCTGCTGTATATCTTTCTTTTCATGTCCTTAAAATGAAATTTGTAATCCTAAATTGTAAACTTTGGTTTGAGGGTAAAAACCAGCACCATCATTACCAGAAGTATTTTCTGGATCGGTATTGTAGATGTTTTTCTCTTTTAAGCCCCAGGTCACTAAGTTGTAGCCATTCACATATATCCTAGCCACTTGTAAGCCTATTTTATTCACAAAGGTTTTAGGCAATGAGTAAGAGAACTCGGCGGTTTTAATCCTCAAATAATCACTGCTTCTGAACCAGTAATTTGAGGGGTGCGCTGCTGGATCGTTCAAGTTAGAACCTGCCAAGCTTAAGCGAGGGAAGCTAGGATTAACACTGTTTTGTGGCGTCCATGCTTGTTCGTGTATCTCTCTAAAGTTATTTAAACCTGGTCTAATGGCTTCTGCCGCTGATCTTCTGGCAAAGTTTAAGGCACTTTGAGCGGTAATGGTGAAAGCAAAGTTTCCGTAATTTAAACCAATGGTTAGGCCCATAATGGTATTAGGCAAGTTAGGCAGGGCCAACACCATTCTGTCGTCTACGTTTACTACTCCATCGCCATTTAAGTCAGAATATTTCAAATCTCCCGCCCTGGTAATTCCAGTGGTAGGCTTTGGCACTGCTGGGTTATCAATTTCTTCCTGGGTATAAAAACCTAAAAAGTTATAGCCTAAAATACTGCCCAATGGCTTACCTGTAAGACGTTGATAGTCATACGGTGGCGTTGCTTCGTCCATAAACAGGATTTTATTTTTGGATACCGAGATGTTTCCACTGATGTTAAAACCTAACTTATTGATATTGCCCAAATAAGTAATCTGTGTTTCGAAACCTCTATTACTTACTCGGTTAATGTTGGATGGTGGCAACTGACTTGGCGTAATCCCAGCAATGTTTGACAGGGTTCTAGACGTAAGGATGTTGTAACGGTAACGATCAAATACATCGGCCACAATTTTCAATTTGCCCTTAAACATATTGATGTCTACCCCAATGTTAGCCTGCTCTTCTGTTTCCCAAGTTGGATTTTGCGCCAACAGGCCTTCTCTAATTCCTGTAATACCCGTGTGGTTTTCGCCAATGGAATAAGAGCCACCGTTAACGTAGGTTGGTAAATAGGTGTAAGCAAAGTTCCCGATATCGTCGCTACCTGTTTTACCAAATGAACCTCTAATTTTAAACAGGTCAACAAACTTAATGTTGTCTTTAAAGAAAGATTCTTCGGCCACGTTCCAACCCAAAGAGATGGCTGGGAACCAAGCGTATCGTTTATTTGACACGAAGGCACTTGAACCATTGTAACCTGCGTTCAATTCTATCAAATACTTCTGCTTATAGTCATATCCCGCCCTAAAGGTATAGCCTCTAAAGCCACTTGGCTCGTTGGCATTGGTTACGTTGTTTTGCGTATTGTACAAGGCCAAGGCATACACGTGGTGACTGGAGAAAGTACGATCGTAGTTAACAGAGGCCTGCCAGTTTAAACGTTTGTAGCTATCTGTTGCCGAATAACTCAAGTTTGGTAAGCCTATGCGATAAAAATTGGTATTAGAAATGGTGTAGGTATCATTGGCGGGGTTGTAATAGTACGATGGGAAATCGTTACCTGTTCCCCTGGTCATATTTCTATTGAAACCATATTGTCCGTTAAAACCCACTACTCCCTTAGCCGATAATCCTTTGGTAATGAAGTTTAAATTTTGATTGGCCCTAAAGTTGGCGGTAATGTCATTGGTAAACTGACGATTGTAGCCATAGTAAGTTAAACGGCCTACCACGTTATTATTGAGGATATTGCTGTTTACGCCAAATGAACCATCGGGATTATAAATAGAATAAGCATAAGGTGGCAATTGGTTGGCATCACTTAGCTCAAAGAAAATGTTGTTACGGTTATTTCTACCGCCATTGGTTGGGCTGTTTCTTTCGGCAAACGTACCCGATAAATCTAAACTTAGGCTTAGGGTTTTGGTAGGCTGTAAATCTAAATTGGATCTGAAATTATAACGTTTGTAATAGTAGTTGTTATCCATTCCAGACAGTTTAGAAAAGTCTTTGATCAAACCATTTTGGAACAAATAGCCTGCTGAAACGTAATATTTAGCCTTATCAACCCCACCTTGTATGTTGATGTTGTTACGAGACTGAATGCTGTATTTTCTCAATAGCTCATCGGTCCAATTTACATTAGGGTGTCCATAAGGATCGGTGCCATTTTTAAAGTGATCCAAATCGGTTTGCGAAAAACGAGGCGCTTGTTCGTCGTTAATTAATGCCTGATTGACCAACAAAGCCGCTCGATATGAATCCAAGTACTCGGGCATGTAGGTAGGCGTTTGGACACTGTTCTCGGTACGGAAAGTAATTTGTGCCTTCCCGCTTTTGCCTCTTTTGGTGGTAATTACCACTACCCCATTGGCACCTTTGATCCCATAAACGGCAGTGGTAGCCGCATCTTTTAAAGTGGTGAAGGTTTCAATCTGGTCTGGATCTATTTCAGCAATGTTTCCAAAATACTCCAAGTCATCCACAATAATTAGGGGCGCACCATTACCATTGGTGGTACTTAAACCGCGGATCAACAACACCGCACCATCGCTACCCGGCTGACCAGAACGTTGTTGTGTGGTAATTCCTGGTACACGGCCAATCAAGGTATTTTGTAAACTGGCCGCAGGGGTTTGTCTAATATCATCGCCCGAAATGGCACTGGTAGAACCTGTATTGGTGATTTTTTTCTGCGTACCGTAAGCTACCACAATTACTTCTTCCAAGCCTTTGGCATCCACTTCTAAAGTTACGTTGATGTTGGATTGGTTGCCTACCACCACTTCTTTAGACAGGTAGCCAATGTACTTAAAGATGATGGTTTTACTACTGCCTTTTAGGGTAAGCTTAAATTTACCATTTTGGTCGGTTTGTGTACCGTTGGCAGGTTGGTCTTTTTCAATAACCGACACGCCAATAAGCGTCTCATTTTTATCGCTAACCGTTCCTGTAACCGCTTGCTGCTGCGCCCAAGTGATACCGCAGAGCAACAATAAATATATCGTTAATAAATATCTTTTCATTTTCAAATGGATTAATTACCAACCCGTGTTTTGTACTAGGTTTGTATTTTTTATGATTTCAGAGTATGGTATTGGATAGAAATACATTCTAGGATTAGCAAAGCTGATTTTGCCCACTACAGTTTTTTGGTAAGTCAATGCTCCTGTAGTGGCATTCCTAGTGATCATCATCCCATTTAAATTCTTGTTCAATTCGGTTTCGGCAGTTTTCCATCTTCTCAAATCCCAAAAACGTTGCTCTTCAAATGCCATCTCTATGCGACGTTCGTTACGGATGGCGATGCGCATCTCGTCTTTGGTCATACCCGATGATTTTAAGCCATATAAATAGCCTGGCGTAGTACCAGCGGTAATCAGAGCCCTTTTTCTGATGTCTTGCAATACTTTGTAAACACTGGCATCTGGTGCCGTTAAATACTCATTTCGGGCTTCGGCGTAGTTCAACATTACTTCGGCATAACGAAAAATTGGGAAGTTATGTGGTTGTGCACTGTACAACGTTGCGGCAGTAAAGTTGCCCAAATGCTTACGCAGGTAGTATCCTGTTTTGGTTTGCGTGCTGTTATTGTTCGGCTTATCTAAACCTCCTTCATAAGTTTGCAACGGACGGCTTAACCAGTTTACCCCATTATACAACACGGTACTGGCCAAACGAGGGTCACGGTTTACATATGGATTGGTAGCTACAAAGCCCGAAACTGGATCAGTAATATCCCTGCCGTTTAAACCTGGAAATGCTTCTACCAAATCTTGCGTTGGGCTGGTTCTGCCTTGTGCACTGGCCAAAGCATAACCCACTGGACCATTGTTGGTCTCTAAATCGGAACTGTTATTGCGCAAGTAACCTAAAATCACTTCATCATTTTTTCTAACGATGAATACGTTGTTAAAGGTTACGCCATCTATTTTGAACTTTCCAGTAATCATTAAATCGTTGGCTGCCTGTGCGGCTAAATTCCAACGTTCTGCATCAAAATTGGCATAACCTTGAAATCTCTTTTGATCTGCCGTACCGCCAATGTTACCACCGTTATAAAGCGGACTAGCGGCGTACAATAAGGTTCTTGCTTTTAATGCCAGCACCACACCGTTCGAGATTCTACCGTAATCGCCAGCTGCTAAAGGATCTGGCCTTACCGCACCTTTAATGGCATCACATTCGGCTACGATATAGTTGATACATTCTTCGAAACTGCTTCGGCTAAAGTTTTTTGGCTTTTCAGCGTCCAACACTTCATCTCCAATTAATGGCACACCGCCATATCTTTTTAGCAGTTCAAAATAAAACATGGCTCTTAAAAAACGGGTTTCGGATTTCCAAAAAGGGATTTTGGCGGGTACAGGTACAATATCAATGTTCTTTAAAAAGATATTGGCCTTGCGGATGCCTTCGTAGTTTTTAGCCCAAGCATCATCGGGATTAGTTAAAGCACTTAATGATGAAGTGGTAAAGCGCTCAATGCTTACGGCATTTCTTGATGGCATGGCATCATCTGTGGCAGCGTCAAGCAAATCGCCTCCTACGCGGTTATATCCGTTAGGTAAAAGCGAGTAAATGTTATTTAAAAATTGCTCCGCATAAAACCCGTTCTTATCGGTTGGATCAAACACGTAGTTTTCGGTAATTCTTTCAAGAGGTCCGTCTTCAATTTTAGTACAGCCTACCAAAGAAAGTGCAGTCATTACTGCTATCAATAATTTCTTCATATTCTTCGTTCTTAAAATTTAACACTGATGCCTGCCACAAGCATTTTTTGGATGGGATATGCGTTGAAGTAGTTTTCTGGATCTTGGTTTTTCAATCCAGTAATGGTGAAAAGATTGGTGCCATTCACAAATAACCTCGCATTAGAAGCCTTCACTTTTTTAACCCAGTTGATTGGAAAAGTATAGCCCAACTCCACACTCTTCAATCGTAAGAAATCGCCATTGCGCAACCAATAGCTTGAACCATATTGATTGTTTACATTGGTTCCAACGCTTACTCGAGGATAGGTAGCTGTAGCCGCAGTAGCTGGTGTCCATCTATCTAAATTGTGTTCGTAAGCTTGTCCCCTGGCCCCTTGAAAAGCCCAATAAGAAGTTCCAGTTAAAAAAATATCATTGTTGGCCACCCCTTGTAGTAAAGCTGAAAAATCAAATCCTTTATAGCTACCTCCCAAGTTTAAACCAAAATTCAAGCTTGGCGCTGTTCTGCCAATCGCTACGTAATCATTCTCGTCGATAACATTATCACCATTTTGATCTACATATTTAATATCACCAGGTACAATGACCAAGTTGGCAGGTTTTGCACTCGCATTAATTTCTGCTTGTGTTTGATACAATCCATTAGCTACTAAACCATAAGCTTGTCCTACAGGCATACCCGTAAATCTTTGGTAAGCAAATTGACGGGCAGGTTCGTCAGCAAAAACTATTCTGGTTCTTACTGTTGAGAAGTTTGGAGAAAGGAAGTAGTTAAAATCTCCAATGTTGTTGTGATAGTTTAATTGAAACTCGAACCCTGAATAGTTGCGCTCGCCAAGATTACGTACGGTGTAAGTAGCGCCAGTAATTTGGGTGTTGTTACCAATTAACTGTAGCAAGTCGAAATACTTGTTATTGAAGTATTCTGCAGTTAACGATAATTTGTTGTTGAACAGAGAAGCATCTACACCTACGTTAAACTTGTTTGCTTTTTCGAAGGTTAAGTGAGGGTTAGCCAAAGCACCCTGCTCTATACCCGATACTGTACCGCCCGTGTTTGTTCCAAAGTTATATCCAGTTCCACTAGTATAATATTGGTTATAGGTGTAATAGTTATTGGGATTGAAGTTACCAGTACGGCCAAAGCTAGTTCTCAACTTCAAATCATTCAACCAACTGGCTTTATTAACTAAAAAGTCTTCTTTTTTGAGGTTCCATCCTAAGCCTAATGCTGGGAATAAGCCGTAGCCATAGCCTTTTGCATAGCGCTCTGAAGTACCGTTATAGGCAGCCGCTAGCTGAACCATGTATTTTTCTTTGTAATTGTACGCCAATCTCCCGCTAAAACCTCTAATGTTATACGCTAAATCGGCCCCGCCCATACGGTAATCGTTATTCGCGATTAGCAAGGCATCGAAGTTGTGGGATCCTACATTTTTACTGTAGCCAAACTCTCCCTGTAGGTAAAAAACACGGTTTTGTGTATTCGTGAATAAGGTATTAGTTTGATCTGCTGGGGTACCGTATTGTGTATAAACTGGATTTCCAGAACCATCTTTACTTTGTAAAAATGCTACCAATGCCTTGCTTCTCACCGTGGTTTGGTCTAAGTAGGTATTGATAGCACTTAATGCTCTAAACCAAAGTCCAGGGGTTACTTTTTGTAGATCTGCTTTTACCGCTAAATCAACCCTGAAATCGCGGGTGTAGCCTACCTGATAACCCGACATGTAGTTTTGGCCGTAGATATTGTTTTGCTGAAAGTCTTGGCTAGCACCTAAACTACCGTTAGCATTAAAAATAGGATAAGCATTTGCTGGGGTATTGATGATGTTGCTGTACAGCGTATTGGTAGAAACACCTGGCTCGTTACCTGTTTGCAAACGACCAAACAAGTTTAAGCTGGTGGTGATGTATTTGCTCAAGTCTAATGAAACATTTGAACGGAATACATAACGTTGGTAACTAGAGTTGGTGCTGTTAGCGTTCGCATCCGACTCTTTAAAAATCCCTTGTTGGTCTAGATAATCAAGACTTACATAGTACTTGGCGGTTTGTTTACCCCCAGAAATATCTACATTGTAGCGGCTGTAAGGTGTTTCTTTCCTTAATATTTCATTTTGCCAATTTACGTTTGGATGGTAAAACGGATCGCTACCATCTCTATAAGCGTCTAAATCTGCTTGCGAATATACCGCAGGTCTACCGTCATTAGTTAAAGCCTCGTTATACAACAAAGCGTAATTATAGGCATCTAGTGTTTTAGGCAATTGGGTTGGTCTCGAAAAACCATACATGGCTTTAAAGCCGATACGTTGAGGTCCCTCCTGTCCTTTTTTGGTGGTAATTAGCACCACTCCGTTTGAGGCCCTGATACCCATCATGGCCGTAGCCAAGGCATCTTTTAAAACTGTTACCGATTCTACTTGCTCTGGGTTGATGGAAGTAAAGGTTTGTGGAATACCATCTAAAATAACCAATGGAGCCAAGCCTCTTAAGCTTAAGCTTAAACCATCATTGCCTGGTTCGCCACTGCTTTGAGAGGTGGTTAATCCTGGTAAACGACCCGTTAAAGTGCCGTATATTGGTGATGAGATGGTTTTTGTTAGATCATTAGTCCTAATTTCTGATACAGACTCAAGGTTGGTGCTTTTCTTTTGTTTAGCGTACAGCACGTTAAACGTATCGGATGGACTGTCGTCTTCCAACAAGGTGATATTAATTACCTTCTGACCGGTAAAAGGAATTTCTTGCGTTTTAAATCCGTTTACCTTAAAAATAAGCACATCACCTCGATCTGCCTTTAACATAAATTTGCCATCGGCATCAGTCAATACCAAGCTATTAGGCCTGCCCTTGATTTGTACAATAGCATCTAGTAGGGGTTTGCCCGAAAGTTCTGTCACTTTTCCTGTCACCTCATCGGCATACGATACACCATTAGATAGAGTGTTCACAGGAATTCCATTTCCGGCTGAAGCATTTAGTTGCAGAAAAAAACACCAGAGCAGTGTAATTGAAATTTTCTGCAAAATTCTTTTTAGTAGAATTTTACTCATACAGTTTATTTGGTTTTTAGTTGGTTTTTGTCAAAAATTGACATCGTAAATATAGGTTAGCACTCTTTACATCCGCAACACATAAACAACACAAATAACTGACAATTAATAAGTTGCAAATATTTTGATACGCTTAAATCTCATGAAGCATTAAAGACAATACACTGATTAGTTGCAACATATCATCCACCTATTTAAAACTTTTGATACGTTTAAAACACAATGAAAATATTTTTAAAAAAATGCGGAAACGTTTGCGCTTTAGTAGGGACTAGTGGTTAGGAGCTAGTAGCTAGGATATAGTCCCGACCCTTCGGGTACTTGTCCCAATACTTCGGGATTGGTTATGGATGCACTTGCCCATCATAAACCGTCATCTCGATCCCGAAACTTCGGGATTGCTGAAATGCCTTTTATCACGCACAGTGCTACTTGTGATTGCTAACACCACTAACCATCCACCAGTAGTCCTGTATCGCTGCAATTATCTTATTTGTCGATGATAGCCATCCTTCTATCTACAGAAGCATTTAACTTCGTTAAAATGCAATGCTCAAGCAGGATATTTGTCTTGTAAACCATCAACTTAACCATGATCAAAAAATTACTTACTTTGGTTTTAGCCATCGTATTATACACCAATACAATACCTGTATTGAAAGCACAACGTTCCGTTACTCCGTCAAAAGAAATCATTTTAAGTGAATTAAATTTTGCAAGTTCAGCAGAGAAATTGGGCTTGAAATATGCCTTTGAGCAAAACCTAGACTCTATGGGTATCATTGCAAGTGGAGTGCATCTTGTAAATGGATTAAAAGCGTATGCCAATGTAAAAGCACATCAAACCGACCTGCTAGCTTGGCATCCTTCTTTTGCCCGTACCAACCTTACGGATGATTTTGGTTTTACCACTGGGCCCTATCTTTATTATAGCCACCGTGGAGAACCGCCTATAGCCAGTGGTAATTACTTTTCCATTTGGAAAAAAGACAAAAACCAACATTTTAAATTACTTTTTGATGGCGGCGTAAACCATACGAGTGTCAGCAAAGATTACCATCAAGCAATTGAAAACCCAACTACCCAATTGATGGTGTTCAAAAAACCTAAAAAAACAAAACAATCAGCTCCTCCTATTCTCTCTACAACAAAACAAGCATCAAACTATCTGGATAATGATGTACTCATTCTAAGAGCCGATCATCCCATTAGATTGGGTAAAGCGCACTACTCTTCCACTCCAGATGAACTAATATACGTCCAAAAACAAAGTGGTTACGACGAAAGCGGCAACCTTTATTATGTAGTAGGCAACCTTTACGCCACTAGCCCAACTATAGACCCAAAAAAAATCAAGGGCTTTTACGCACAGGTATGGTGCTTTGAAAAAAAATGGACCATTGTAGCCGATGTAGTTCAGTTGGCAAATTAGTCTTTAATTTTTTTTGCTGTTTTCTTTACCGCTATAGACAAAAAACCACACATTGTAGTCTGTCTACAAACTAGTGTCATTCGTCTACAAACAGGTCATAACCAAGCACCTAAAGCTCAAGAATCAAAACTGTTCACTATCTTTATGGCGCATGTGTATTTTCCATCAATTTTTCCTGGCTTTGCCAACAGCTCATGTTTGTTAAACTTTGGTTACACCGTAAAAAGATACTGCGTCACCTCCTCTTTTGGAGTATATGCGCCGCCATATTAACTTTTATGTTCTCTGTGGGGCTATCTGGCTATTTTCTAGGCTTTAAGTTGGTCATGATGCTGTTCCCGATACATCTTGCCTATTTTTACACTGTTAGCGAAGTTATTATCCCCAAGTTTCTGTACAAACGAAATTTTGTTGCCTTGTTCCTATCGTTTATGTTGGCCAGTACTTTCTTTACGAGCTGCTACCGATTGATTGAAATTTTGTTTGCAGACCCTTATCTTTTTAAGCAATTGAAGCTTTTAAATCCAGATTTTAGATGGAAAAAAATTGAGGGCACCATCTCTGAGCAGTTTTTCAATGGGCAGTATATGATCCATGCATTGGAACAAAGTAATTCCATTATATGGGGCGGGCTACTGATCAAATTTGTGGGAATGTGGTATGAACGTAAACAAATGGCACTCAACTCGGAACTTAATTTCCTAAAGGCTCAAATTCATCCTCATTTCCTGTTCAATACCCTCAATAATCTTTATGCCCTTACGCTAAACAATTCTCCAGCTTCTCCGGGTGTGGTATTGGATTTATCGCAAATTTTGCGGTACATGCTTTATGAATGTAATACCGATTACGTGCCACTCAAAAAAGATGTCGAAATCATTAAGAACTACATTGCCCTTGAACAACTTCGCCATGGGGATAAGCTCGACCTCAACCTAAAAATAAAGGGAGAAATCACGGGTCAGCAAATTGCACCACTATTAATGATCCCACTAATTGAAAATGCTTTTAAGCATGGTGCCAGTGAAATGATTGAAGATGCGTGGATCAATATTGTGCTTGAAGTGGAGCCTACTTCTATCAAATTGAAAGTATCTAATAGCAAACCATTGGAACATCATCAGGGACACCGTTCTCATTTCGGGAAAATAGGACTGGCAAACGTTAGGAAACGCCTAGACTTGATCTATCCCGAAACGCATCATTTTACGGTACATGACCAGGAAGAGATGTTTGCAGTCATCCTGCACATCGAATCGATGTCTAACTCCATGCCTTCGAAAGAAATAAAAAGTACTCCATCATTTACAGCCTTGACTGTAGAAAATAACGGTTTATGAAAATTAGGACGCTTATTGTGGACGACGAGCCACATGCCGTGGAGATCATCCAAAAATATATCAGCAACTTTTCGCAAGTAGAAATAGTGGGAATCTGCAATAATGCAGTACATGCCTTTCAAATCCTTCAGGATAAAGCCATCGACTTGATTTTTCTCGACATTAAGATGCCTGGCCTATTGGGTACTGACCTAGTAAGAACGTTAAAGAACCCTCCAAAAGTGATATTTACTACGGCCTATCAGGATTTTGCCCTTGATGGCTTTGATTTAAATGCGGTAGATTATCTGTTAAAGCCCATCCCTTTTGACCGTTTTTTGAAGGCTATGGATAAAGTGTTTGACCTGTTCAAGCTTCAACATCAGAAAATGGAAACTCCCGTAATGACTAATGAACAAAAAGTAGAAGATTATCTCTATTTAAGGATAGACCGAAAAAGGGTGAAGATCAATGTGAACGATATTTATTGGATGGAAAGCTTAAAAGACTATATCAAAATTACTTTGAAAGATAAGGTATTGGTGAGCAAACAAAAAATTGGCGTACTGGAAGAACTGTTACCTGAAGATAAATTTATCAGGATACATCGGTCTTTTATGGTGTCTATGGATAAAATTGAAAGCTATCATTCCTATGCCATCGAAATTTTAGGTAAAGAGTTACCTATTGGCAGAAATTACAAAGCAGAATGTAAAAAAAGATTAGCCATGGGGCTGTAGGATCTTTAAATAGAAATTAAATTACTTCTATCGACCGCAATAGGTCGTCTATCGACAAAGAAAGGATATTGACACCGCATTTTTCATTTTAGCAACTTAATTAAGGTTTTAAATGAAAATATTAAAGTTTTTAGGCATTATTCTTGCCATTGTACTATTTGTAATTTTAGGGGCTGGCCTCTTCGTTAATTTTGCTAAGCCAGATGTTGGTGAACAACCAGATCTGTTCATTCAGGTAGACAGCACGACCATTGAAAGAGGAAGATATTTGGCCAACCATGTGGCAGTATGTATCGACTGTCATAGCAAACGTGATTGGAGCATATTTAGTGGTCCTGTAGTCACTGGTACCGAAGGTAGTGGTGGCGAAGTATTCGACCAAAATGCAGGTTTCCCTGGTAAAATCTATTCTTCAAATCTCACTCCGGCAGCGCTTTCTTCATGGTCAGATGGAGAAATTTATAGAGCCATTACCTCGGGAGTGAGCAAAGATGGCCATGCGTTATTTCCTTTAATGGCTTACGAACGTTTTGGAAAAATGAGTATCGGCGATATCCTAAGTATCATCTCCTATGTTCGAAATCTTTCATCCATTAAAAATAGTGTCCCTAAAACAGAGTTAGATTTTCCAGTGAGCTTGCTCAACAAGCTTGGTCCAAAACCTGCAGCACATCAGGCAAATCCCAAACCATCGGATACCCTTAAATATGGAGCGTATTTAGTAAATGCCGCTGGTTGTGTAGATTGCCATAGCAAGCAAGACAAGGGAAAGATTATTGAAGGAACTGCATTTGGTGGTGGCATGGAATTCGTACAACCTGCAGGAACGATAAGGGCACCAAACATCACTAAACATCCAACGTTGGGCATTGGCAATTGGACACGTGAGCTTTTCATTGCCAAGTTTAAAGCTTACGATAATAATGATCTAAGCTCAATGAAAATAGGAAAAGACCAACTTAATACGCCAATGCCTTGGAAAATGTACAGCGGGATGACCACACAAGATCTTTCTGCAATTTACAGCTACCTGCAAAGTCTTGAGCCCATTGCAAACCAAGTAGAAGTGAGAACTTATAAAAAGTAAGAAGCATAATACAGACTTCAAATATTAATCAACGATAGAAAGTAAAGCCCTGCAAACATTTGTAGGGCTTTACTTATTTCTAACTTCACCATTCTCGCAGTTGCTTAATAAGTAGTTAAAACTGCATGAGTTCAAATTTACTATCAATACCTTTTAAAACTTGTAATATAATGGGCCATGCACAGGCACATCTCCATACCTATCAATAGAATTGCTTCTTTTAGGAGATCTTTCATATTCCTTTAATGAAGCGCTTTACTTATTGAGTTCAATCTCAAAAAAAACATCCCTATTGTTAAATAAAAAAACCGGCAACGTCAATCAATGACGTGCCGGCCAACACTACTACCAAAAAGGAGCTCTCTTCCCTTAATTTATGAGGTATTAGAAAGTGTACTTAATTCCAAATTCTCCACTTTCTGTACCAAAACCAACCCATCAAAATCAAAGGAAAGCATCCTGTCGGCACTAATCGTTAGGTATTTTGGGAACCTTAAATTCTAAACCTGCCATTGCCGCAGTACCATAACTTTAACCTCCAAACGATGGATATAAGAAAGAATAATTACCTGATCAAATCCCTTTTTATAGTTTTCGGCATTTCCTGTGGCTTAAAATCTGGAAGGTAATATTTCAATATGTTCCCAGCAATGTAAGGATACATGTCTGTGAAATTGCTTAGTACAATAACCGTTAGTTTCTCAGACGGAACCCGTAAAACATCTCCCAGTCCTGGCCCGCCACTATGACCAATTACCTGATAACCGTTATTCATCTGAGTGGTCCAGCCCAACTGCGTAAAGCCAGCCTTTAACAAAGTTTGCTTTTTCATTACATCCTGCATATCCGCTCCTATTAGCGTATTCAAGTCAAGTGAAATGGCCCATTTAACCGCATCTTGGATAGACAAATGCATCCCCCCAGCATTATAGCTGGTGGGAGCATAAAAACCCTTAAAAATCAAAGGGCCTTTTTTCCCAGTGGTAAAATTTTGTGATTTGTGCTTTAACGGAAACATGGTTAATACCCTTAAATCACGTTGTTCAACATCATAACCACTATCCTTCATCCCCATTTCGTCAAAAACTTCTTTTTTCAGCACCTGTTCAAAAGCTTGGCCACCTATTTTTTCTATAATATATTGAAGCAGGAAATAATCACCATTTACATAAGCCTGTTTTGTACCTGTCTCGAATTTGAGTGGTACAGATTTGAGTTTTTCGATAAGTAAAGGCATACTATCTACCTTAAAGGGCTCAACAGCAGTAATGCCGATAGAACCGCCCAAAGATGCAGGCCATGGAACACCACTTTCATGAGCAAGCAGGTGCCCAATGGTAATTTTACTCCAACTTTCGGGTGAATTGGGGATATGATCCGCAACCCTGTCTTCCAAAGTTATCTTTTTCTGTTGTAACCATTTCATCACCAAGGTAGAAGTAAATAGTTTGGTCACCGAAGCAATTTGAAAAGCAGTATGCTTAGAAACCGGAATATCGTACTCAATATTAGCTATGCCATAGGTATTAAAGTGTAGTATTTTCCCATCCTTGATCACTGCAACAGCCATTCCTGGAATACCTACCTCTTTCATTTCATTTTTAACGTAGGTATCAATTACCGCCTTGGCAACCACCTGTTTTTGGCCAAAAGCTGTAAAAGTAAACATAAGCAAGAGCAGCAATAAGCTATTTTTTTTCATGATTGTTTTTTGGTTTATGACGGTAGACTGGATGTAGATTAAAAGGTTTAGCCATGAGCCATATTCAAATGTTTTCAACAAGTGTTTTCATCATTACAAAGACAAAAGTGAGTATTGCTTTCTTTTATTCTTCCAAACAACTACAGATCTGCAGTTTTAATAGATAGACAACCTATTTTAACGACAAACAGCATACAAAGTCATGGTAGCTGTAAATCCATCACCTATTCGAAGCTATTTTAAAATCAATATATTTGTTCATTACGTCCTTTCCTTAAAAACTATCTACTGGCTATTAGTATTTACCCCTATATTTTTATATTTCAGCGTCATATTTCTTATCAATCCCAATAATAAGTTCAGGGCTTCTAACCTATTCTGTTTAATTTTCCCCACGTTTTACATGAACCCTTCACTAATCACCCCTTAATTGGTTAAGTATTGTTAGGAGTGCTTGGTAATAACACTAACCAAAGAGCGGAATAAACCCAATTGTAGCAATCACAGGATAGAATGGTCAGTATCTAGTGAGGTGCTTTTTATCATGCAGAATACTACTTGCACCAGCAATTCGGTAAAGAAACATCTCTTAAAACCCGCTCCATCAAACTTGAGAAAACAAAGACAACCTCCTGATTATCTAACTCTTTTCTTGTTTAACTCATTTTTACATATTATTGTATTAGGAAACAATCAACCCAAATTCTTTATTAACGGAATTCCAAATATGAGACCTAATAAGGACAGCATTTATCTGCAAAAAAGAAAGCAATACTATTTCTTAAAATTATTGTTTTTCATGTTTATATCTTTCTCAACATATGCCCAAACAACTTCCGATGATAATAATGCAAAAGAACTCTTTTTGAAAAAACAAAAGCTGATTAGTCGCTCCTTTAATAACTATTTCAATTCCAATATTGAAACCTTATACGGAGCCAATGAAAATATTTTTATACCAAAAATCGATTCATTGCGCAGCACCTTCCTTAAACCACTTGATAGCCTTAAAAAGAGTCATCCTAATATTGGAGCTGCTTTCTATGAAGAACAATACAAAGACCTCAATTATACCTTTGATAAATTTATACTTGACTATGTACCCGTTCACAAACGAATTACCGCCCAAACGGTTACACTCAGTAAGTCAACACAAACTCGTTTGAAAAAAATTGACATCAATGATCCTGCGATGCTGAAATATGATGCCTTTCGAAAATATCTTACTTCTGTTTTACAACAAGGTATTGATGCAGAGTTACAGCATAACAGAAAGGCTTATCAAAAAAGTGATAATCAAAAATTAGACGCTGGAATGTTCTTGTTACCAAAACTTTTCAAAAATCCAGTTATTCAAAATCGAATGCGATATGAGTTGCTAGCCTACCACATAGATAATTATGGTGTAAAAGATATAGCCGCTCAGCTAAACATTTTCAAACAAAAAAATACTGATAATAAATTGCTAGCGACCATTGATAGCGCATACAATGAAGGAATTTCGGATCGGAAAAATCATTTGATTGAAGTTTATAAGAAAGTTGAAAATTATACATTGGATGCCCATATTTTTACGCCAAAGGACAATCGTAAGGTGCACCCTACAATTGTTTTTTTCCATGGTGGAGGTTGGAGCGAAGGAAAGCCTGATTGGTTTTTTTATACCTGTGAGGAATATGCAGCAAAAGGTTGGGTTGCAGTAGCCATAGAATATCGTTTGCGTGATCGTCATGGCTCATTACCTCCACAAGCCATTGCCGATGGCAAATCGGCTATACGTTACTTACGAAAACACTGGCAAAGATTGCAAATTGATACGAACCATATTGTAGCTTCTGGGAACTCGGCAGGTGCTAATCTAGCTTTGGCCATTGCGGTTATAGACACCCTTGATGATAAAAAGGAAGACTTAAATATAAGTTCTATCCCTAATGCCATAATGCTCAACAGTGTTGCCACCGACTTTACAAAAGGAGATTTCTGGCAACAGTACTATGCTGATAAAGCTTTTCTAGAACGAATTTCACCACTTCACCAGATCAAAAAGGGTCTTCCCCCAATACTTCTAATAAGTGGCAACAGAGACAATAATGTGCCCCTAGCGCCTACAATAGCCTTCGCAGAAAAAATGAAGGCCATTGGTAATGATTGTGAATTGCATGTATTAGATGGCGCAGGACATTTTTTATGGTACGATAGGAGATTTACGAATCAAGCGGGTACATATCGTTCAGATTTCTTAAAAAGATTAGGGTATTAAGTGTTTTTTTTGTTATTCTCTGTGCTACCACTTTCTAAATGGTGGTTAGTACTTTGGATGATTTAAATGTGACTTTTTTGCACTTTTTCTTTTCACAAGACAACATCCATTATCTTGAAGAAACTTAAAACCAGTTTATTATGAAAAGAATCTTATTATCATTAGGACTGTTTGCAATTGCGCTCACTTCTATTTCAGCTACCCAAAAAACGTTTAGAGGATGTACCCAAACCATCTACCTTGTTGATCGCTATGTATGTGGTGACGTTTTACTCGACGTGATTTATGTGGAACAACCTACCGGTTGTAGTGATCCGCAGGTAAATATTAACCAAAGTTATTCAATGCCTATTCCGTGCACGCATATGCATCCACCAGGAGGAAGATATTAAACTTTTGATGGTTATTATTATTATTATTATTATTATTACAAAACAGCCCCTTGGTTAGTGATAACGCCAACCAAGGGTCTAAAAAATTCCTTCGCCACGTACTAGAACAAGCTCAATTCTCGGAATGGCAGGATAGGATTATTTGTGATTGGTAAACTGCCTTTTATCATGCTGAGCGCAAAGAAGACCGCGAAGCGGCTGCGAGGAATCTAGTCCCATGGAATTAAATATAGCCGTCTAAAAACAAATTGCTAGATTTCTCCCCCTTCGATCGTCGAAATGACGGAATAGCATTGTTGGTTCTTGATGAGCTGCTGGTTGTCATTCAGAGCATTACTTGTACCGACACTACGGTAACGCAGCATCTCTTTACATCCCCTCCATCAAAAACTTTCGGTTCTAACTCCCCAGCCCTTCATTCTGTAAATTCTTTCTAAAAAAGCACCACAACAATAAAAAGAAAATGAGATAGGAAATATTAAAAGCTGCTGCCCCTAACCAACCTTTTAACGCCGACGAGGGAAGTATTACTTTTAAGGGCAACTGGAAAATGGTAAGGAATAAGGGACTAATGAAACCTACCCACTTAGGTAGGCTGGTTTTGCCCATCAATACCAATACGGAGAAAACTAAATAGGTAACAAGCATGATGATGATAGCTGTTCCCCAAGTAATGTACATCGCCTTTTGAAAACCTGCTGCCGTTTGTAGCAGATAAGGATGCGCAATAGGATCCGTATGGTAAATCGTTTTATAAATCTCGCCCGTAAAATAAAAAACAGCGTGGCCTAAAGGCATTAACATGACGCTAATTACCAAGAGATAATAGGTTCCCACGGCATACCATTTAGATTTTTCTTTAAAGTACTGATACACTAACCAAACACCCGGTAAAAAGAGCGTGGCGGTCATTGCGGCAATCAATGCACCAAACATTAATCGATTGGTAGAACCTTCTAACATCAAAGTTGCCAAACCCACATCTACTTGATTGGCATAGGTTTTAGAAAACAGCGGATAATCGGCTGGGTTCACTTCAAATCCCGCAACATATACATCCCCTATGATCCAGCAGATAGCCCCAATCATTCCCGAGATAAGTGCCCATTTTATTTTTGTTTGATATTTCATTGCTATTTATTTAAGAATGTGCTCTATTTTTAAACTACTATTGACAAACTCGATGGTCTGTAAACCTTTTTTACCCGCTATCAATTCCAGTGCTGTTTGGTCTGCCAGCAATTGTTGCAATAACTCTATATCAAGTTTTTCTGTACCCACCACCAATTTTGAAACCCCTGTAATACCGTTGGGATGATTGATTTTTTGTGGTCTTGGATTTGGTACATAAGCCGACATTAAAAAAGGGAAATCAATGGCATGTGGCATTAAAAGTTCCCACTTTAAGGTTTGTCCCCTAATGTCTTTTCTTTCGGCTCTATGGAATTTGAATGGAATGTTATGCTCCTTAAGCCAAGCTTTCTGCTCAATAAGATGATTGGCCCTTGTTTCTAATGACCATTCGCACCAACCCTCCTTAATTTGCTCCCATTTATTTATCCTATCCAAAACAGGCCGATAACCGACTATCTTCATCAGCCATTTAATCCAATTAGGCAATCCAGAATTGCTATAAATCTCAACAAACACCCCCTCTTCAAACCAAATCAATGCGTTGTAAGTTTTTTGAGAAGAGGCTCCGTATTCCACTATAAATCCTGCATCCCGCAATTTTTCGACAGCGGCATGGAGGTCTCTCACACGGTACAGCACATGGCTCAGTTGCATTTCGATGGTCGTCATTCTGTATTTTCATTTCGTCTATCTACGGCCGATTGGTCTTCGGCTACGCCAGATTTCCAATACGAATAGGCATACAATTCCTCACGCAACCAAGCTTTCTCCTTCCTTAGATAGTTTCTGATTTCCTTTACAGAGGAGAACTCTGCCGCTACATACGCAAAGCGATTTTCTCTGGGTAGATTAATCAACTTTACAATTTCCGAAAGCCTACTTCCCCTTTCTGGATGGGCATTGTGCAACCACATGAAATCGATATCAGCTTTAGTTTCCAGTATTTGTTGGTCTTGCTGGGCATTTACTTCAATTAAACAAGTACCTTTTACATCAGCTGGCAAATCTTCCAATATGGCTCCTAAAACGGGTATGGCTGTAGCATCACCTATTAGAAGGTAGTTTTTAGCGGCTGCATAAAGTTCGGTTTTACCCGCTTTCATCAACACCCCTAGCACATCACCTTCTTTGGCAGCAATGGCCCAAGCAGATGCAGGTCCCTCATCACCATGCGCCACAAAATCAATCCAAATTTCGTTGGTGGTCAAATCTACTCCTCGGTGCGTGTAGGTACGTACCCAAGGTTTTAACGCTGCTGGCTGTGGTTTCCATTGCATTATTTCATAATCAAACTCGGGGAAATGAATTTCATTTAAGCCCTTGGGTGGGATTAGAATTTTGTTATTCACGCCAACAGTAGTATTGGCAATTAAGGGAACTTGCTCGCCAGTAAGGTAAACCCTAATGTAGTGTGGCGTTAAATATGCTTTGCGACTTACTTTTAGCGAAGCTTGAATGGTTTCAAAGTTTTTTTTACTCATGGTATGTATTTAATGAAGGAAGATTATTCGAAAAGTTGATAACCTTGTTTTTCATGCGGACTTATTATTAAGAATAATTCTAAATAACTATCTTTGCGCAAAGGTAATCCTTAGCACTACTTCTACAGGTACGTTAAAAGGAATAAAAAGTCCGTTAAACGGAGTATTTAAATTGTATTGCCTATGACTCTTCGCTTACACCAAAAAGATATACCAGAAATGGTATTAGAAAGAACTTATCCGCTCAACTATGTGACGGATGACCATACCGTGAAGGAATGTGTGACTGAGCTCAATTATCCTATTGGGAAAGCATCTTATCAGGAAATTTACTTTGATGGAGTGCATATTGGCTATGGTAACGCAATACTGTCAGACAAGGTACTTTTAGGTTTTGAAACAGACGTAGAAAGCGTGGAAATGCATTTTGCACTATTGGGGAAGACCACCGCCATTACAGACCAATTTGGGCGAGAAATCAGTTTCCAATCCAACCAACATAACATTATTTATGCCAACAGCATTTGCGGCAACATGTTGTGGGAGCCCAATACCTTTAAACTTTGTGAAATTAACCTCGCCCCTAGTTTTTTCAAGAAATACCTTCCAGAAGGACAAGAGATTTTCGAAAATTTCAGAAAAGCAATCGATCAAGGCAAATCGGCACTGATCAGTCGCCAGCATCGGTCTATCAGTTATCAGATGTACCAGTTGATAGAAGAGATTACCACTTGTGAGCGAAAGGGTATTTTTAAGCGAATGTTTTTAGAAGCTAAGGTATTGGAGCTATTGATGCTTCAATTAGAGCAATTAAGCGAAGAATTTCCCACCAATACTTCCTTGAAGAAAGCCGACGTGGAGAAAATATATGCCGTGAAAGAACTTTTATCGAGCACTATCGACGAAAATTACTCGCTCATTGAATTGGCACACAAAGTAGGCACTAATGAGTTTACGCTTAAAAAAGGATTCAAAGAGTTGTTTGGAACTACGGTCTTCGGTTTCTGGCATGATGTTAAAATGAATCAGGCTAAATCAATGCTGTTGGATGCAGATAAAAGCATTTATGAAGTGGCAGAATTGATTGGCTACAAAAATCCGCGTCACTTCTCTTCGGCCTTTAAACGTAAATTTGGTATACTACCTAGTAAGGTGAAAATTAGGAACTAGGGACTAGGAACTAGTGGTTAGGAGCTAGTAGTTAGGAGCTGCATAGTCCTTACCTAGTTCGTCATCTTCCCGAGTATTCGGGAGAGAGGTCTTTGGAGGTCGGTTTTTAAGGATTAAATATTTACATCTAACCTGTAACCTAGCTCCCCCACCCCGCGTCTCATACTGTATAACTTATTTAAATATGCCGCTTACCATTACCAATCTAAATAAACAATACAACAGTCAAAAAATTGCTCTTTCCAATTATTCGCTGACCATTAACAAAGGAGTACTAGGCTTATTAGGTCCAAATGGTGCCGGCAAATCTACCTTAATGAAAATCATTGCTACCATCAGCAAACCATCAGGCGGAAACCTTCTTTTAGATGGTGTAGATATTGTGCAAAACCCCAACACCATTCGCAAAGTATTAGGCTATTTACCACAGGATTTCGGCGTTTACCCAAACCTAAATGCGTACGAATTCCTCACTTACATCGCTGCCATGAAAGGCTTGGGTGGTAAAGCCCTTCGCAAGCGTATTGAACTGCTTTTAGAAGGAGTAAACCTTACTGCCGATGCCAAAAGACCTATTGGTACTTACTCTGGCGGTATGAAACAACGGATTGGTATTGCACAGGCACTGCTTAACGACCCAAAAGTATTGATCTTTGACGAGCCAACGGTAGGTTTAGATCCCGAAGAACGGATGCGTTTCCGTCAGTTAATTGCAGATTTAGCGCAAGATTGCATCGTAATTCTTTCTTCGCATATTGTATCAGACATTGAGACCATTGCCGATGAAGTAGCCATTATGCAAGACGGCAAATTAATTACACATGGTCCACAATACGAAATCATTCAACAAGCAGAAGGCAAAATATTTGAAGTACTATTGGATTACGCAGCACTTAATGATTTTAAGCAGCAGTATAAAGTAATTGATACCGCAAGGCAGGCAGATCAAATAAAAGTAAGATATATTGCCACTCAACCCCACGTGGCAGCTTCGTCAATTTCGGTCAACGCTACGCTAGAGGATGCTTATTTGTTTTTAACCCAAAGTAACAAATAAGCACCTATGCAATATCTATATCTCATCGTTAAAGCCGATTACCTACAACGTACACGAAGCTATTATTTTTTAATTACACTGGCCGTTACCGTATTTATGGCCTATTCATTTATACCCGCTCAAAATGCAAGTTATACCACTTTAAGTGCCTCAGGCTACAAAGGGGCCTATAATTCGGCGTGGGTAGGTTACGTATCTGGTATCATGACCACCGTACTCTTATCATACCTAGGCTTTGTACTGGTAAATAGCGGCATCAAAAAAGATATCGAAACCGAAGTTGGGCTCATCATCGCCACTACTCCCATCAGCAATTTTAAATACTTGTTAGGCAAACAGCTTAGTAATTATTTGGTGTTGCTTACCATTGTGGCAATTACCTTGGTGGTAAGCATTGGTGTGTTTTTTTATCGCGGAACAGGCTATCCTTTTATTTTAAGCAATTTCTTGTTGCCCTATCTGTTTTTTGCGGTGCCTGCCTTGTTTGTGGTAGCAGCCTTAGCCGTGGTAGGCGAAGTATTTTTGGGAAAGCGAAATATCCTACAATTTATCGCCTATTTCACGCTTTGCGGAATCTGTATGGCAATGATTAACAACACTAACACTCAATCCGAAGGTATTTTTGATCCATTTGGGCTAAGCTTAATAAGCAAAAGTATTACCCACTACATCAATACCCATTTTGGCGAAAATATCAAAAGTGTATCGTTTGGGTTCATCTTTAACGGACAAAAAAGCTATAAGCTATTTGAGTGGCAAGGACTAAATTGGTCTACGCTATTTATCATAAGCAGGCTGATTTGGGTTGGACTTGGTCTACTGCTCGTTTATATCTCCTCTTTGTTCTTTCATCGCTTTGATTTAAAACAATCCTCCAGTATTAAAAGAAGAAAAGAATCGCCGTTAGATGTGGTTACAACCAAACCCGTAAGTGCTAGCATGGGATTAAACAGGGCAACGCTCCCCCCTCTTACATTTAACTATGGCATCTATTCCTTCGTAAAAACAGAGTTGTTATTGCTAATGCGACAAGGCAATAAATGGCTTTGGTTGCTAAATGCTGGCTTATGGATTGCCATGTGTTTTACTCCATTGAACATTGCTTATGCTTATTTACTCCCTATATTATTGTTTCTGCAAGTAGGCAGATGGTCGGAGCTAGCTACCAAGGAGAAAACCAACCGTGTTCACTATTTTGCTTATGCCTCTTATAAACCTTTACAGCGTTTGTTAACGGCACAAATTTTAAGTGGGACAATTTTGGCTATCGGACTGTCTTTTCCTATCATCGTTCGTTGTCTTTTATTGGGCGATAGCTACGCGGTTATCAATATCATTAACGGAGCAATATTCGTTGTTTTGCTGGCGGTAGCGTTGGGTATTATGAGCGGAGGTAAAAAAATGTTCGAGATATTTTTCTTCCTGCTTACCTATTCTGTGGTGAATAGAATGCCTTTTACAGATTATTTAGGCAGTTTACCTCATCCACATATGGGCTTTTTTATGCTGGTTGTGTTAGGTTTAAATATGGTTTTGCTGGCACTTAGTTTAATCACGAGAAGTTACCAAGCAAGGCATTTGTAATGGGCACTTCGCGTTCTTAGCGTAACTTTTCCTTTCTTAGCGGTTAATTTTACCGCAAAGGTTGATGAAGATATCGCAAAGGGACGCAAAGACAAGTTGTTTAATAATCTAATGTTTTAATATTGGTTGACACTTTCATCTATGGTTACTAGTATTCACAGTAAATCATTATTACTTTAAAAACCTTCGCGTTCTTAGCGTAACTTTTCCTTTCTTGGCGGTTAAATAATCTCAACGCAAAGGGATTCAAAGTCTTCGCAAAGCAACGCAAAGACAAATTACTTTAATCTATATATTATTATTTCAAAAAACCTTCGCGTTCTTAGTGTAACTCTTCTTTTCTTAGCGGTGATATCTTTTTTACCGCAAAGGTTGATGAAGATACCGCAAAGGAGCGCAAAGACAAATTACTTTACTCCATATGTCCTTATTTTTAAAAACCTTCGCGTTCTTAGCGTAACTCTTTTTTTCTTAGCGGTTATATCTTTTTTACCGCAATGCCGTAAAAAAACACCTATTATATCATCTTCAAACGCTCCTCTTCCAAATCAATTTGGTACAACTGATGACGAATAATCTCTTCATTTATCTTTGGATCTTTATTCAATTCCACTAGGTATTCACGTTGACTTTCCAGCATTTCTATAAAAATCGTTTTGGTCTTGTCATTCATCCAGCTATCATCTGTAGCCTTTGCCCTTTCCTCCCACTGCTGAATAAACTTTTCTAAGCCTGCGTGACCACGAAATTCATTTTCATATTTGTACTTGAGGAACTCATAAATATGCTGTTTCAAACCCTGCTTCATCTTTTTACGGGTAGCGGCTTCTTCCGCTTCATCAAAAATACCTTCAAACAAACGGCTGCGTTTAATAAAGTGCGGAAGCGTCAATCCTTGCACCAACAAGGTCAATAAAATGGCCACAAACGTGATAAACAAAATCAGATCCCGATGAGGAAAAAGCTCTCCGTTGGCAAGCTTTACGGGTATTGCCAGTGCGGCAGCTAAGGAAACCACTCCCCGCATTCCCGTCCAACCCAACAGTGCAGGCATTAACCAACGCCGTCTTCGTGAAGCAGCGTGGGGCATTACCGTAGGCCTAAAAATCAAAGTAGCTATCAAAGCAGCATAACCGCTGATCATTCTTGCTCCAATAAGCACCACAGTAACCAAAACCCCATAACCAATGGCAGTATGCAAAGGAATGCCCTTAGCATGAATACCGCTGACAATTTCGGGCAGTTCCAAACCTATAATCAGAAAAATAATACCATTTAAAATAAACACAAAGCTTTCCCACACACTATAACCCCTAATACGGCTCGTACTATTCAAAAACACCAATCGCTGTGCCGACATATATAAACCACCACATACTACCGCCAAAACCCCCGAGCTATGTAGCTGCTCTGCCACCCAATACATAAAATAGGGTTCTATCAAGGTAAGGGCAATATCAGAAGAAGCATCAGTAGGCAAACGTTTATGCATTTGAACAAAAATCCAACCCAACAATAAACCTATAGCAATACCGCCAAGTACCATCCATAAAAAGCTGGTTGCAGCTTCCTGCCAAACAAACTGGCCTGTACCTACCGCCACTAGTGCGAAACGGAAAATAATCAGGGAAGAAGCATCATTCAACAAGCTTTCCCCTTCTAGTATCGTTGAAGTAGATCTGGGAATTTTCACAAACTTGGTAATGGCCCCTGTACTTACGGCATCAGGCGGAGACACAATCCCCCCCAACAGAAAACCTAAGGCAATGGTAAAACCTGGAATATAATAGTTAGCAACCAGCGCCACAGATAACGCGGTGAAAAAAACTACCAAAAAAGCAAAACTGGTAATAATGCGCCACCATTTTTTCATTTCCTTAAACGAGATGGACCAAGAAGCTTCAAATAATAGAGGAGGAAGAAATATAAAAAAGATCAAATCAGGATTAATCCTCACCACAGGCAAATTGGGGATAAAGCTGACCACCAATCCAGCAACAACCAAGAGCACTGGATAGGCAATCCGTAATTTAGTTGCCCACATTTCCAATAACACCACGGCTGCAACCATGGCCAATAAAAAAGGTAAAATTGTATGCATAAGGTATTTTGTTACCCTGAAAGTTAGTAAATTATCTAGGATTAAAATCGCATTTTTTCAAGAGAAATCAAATGAATAAATTACTTTAGTTGCCAAGCACAGCAAAGGAATAGCATTATGATCATAGACCATCAAAAGCACGACTTATTTGGCAAATCGCTCCTCCAAAAAATTGTTTTAAAAGCACCGTTCAAGTTTACGATGCCTATTGCTGACAATGCCTGCTTTTTTTACATGCTACAAGGTGAAATGCAATATGAGGTAGATGAAGAACCGCTTACCCTTCCTACAAAGCATTCTTTATTTTTAAATTGTGTTAATTCCAGCAGAGAAATCAGCCATTCGGTAGCTAGCAATAACAACGAAATTGTCATTGTTAACTTCCATCCTGATATCTTAAAGAAAATTTATGACAGGGAATTACCACTGGTGCTGCAAACGCCCAAAAACAAGGTTTCCAATAAGTCTCTTGAAAAGATCAACAACGACTTTTTGATCCAAAAATACATTGAAGGACTGCTCTTTTATTTTGAAAATCCTTCGCTCATTAATGAGGACATCTTGATCCTTAAACTAAAGGAAATCATCCTCCTGCTTTCGCAAACACAAAATGCAGAAGCCATCCAAATCATCCTGTCGCAATTATTTTCGCCAAGCAGCTATACATTTAAACAAATCATTGAGGCACATTTGTTTTCACAGATTACCATTGAAGAGCTGGCACAGCTAAACAACCTCAGCCTGTCTTCCTTTAAACGAGAATTTGCAAAGTTGTACAATGATACCCCCGCTAATTATATCAAGGCAAAAAAGCTCGAAAAAGCGACCGAACTACTTTCATTATCCGATAGACGCATCAGTGAAATTGCATTTGATTGTGGTTTTAATGATTTAGCGAACTTCACCAAAAGCTTCCACAGCAAGTACAGCACCACTCCCAAGAACTACCGACTAAATGCTGGCAACAAATCATAGCCAGTAGTCATTTCCTTTTTGTTTTGCCTTTCGCATGGTGTGGATCAGTAATTTTCTATGGACCAAATTGCCAAATATTTGAACCTATTTGCAAAGTCCCTCTACGGTTTCTGTTGGACATTTGTATCGTCATCATTAACGTGATGCTTTAAACAGAACAATTAATTATCTATTCACAAAAAACTATCGAAATGGGACTATCATCTTTGGGAATTTTCCACACCATTATTGGCGTTGGTGCTATTGTAGCGGCCATCGCATCATTCATTAAATACGGTAAAATCAATCTGGCTGTATTATCTGGCAAAATCTATTTTTATGGCACCGTCGTTACCTCTCTTACTGCTTTAGGCTTATCCAAACTGGGCGGTTTTAACGCAGGCCATGTATTTGCCTTATTCATTGTGGTTTTAGTATTGGGGGCTTATTTTCTTCATAGCCAAAAAGCCGAAAATAAAAAAGCACGTTTCTTTGAGAACTTCTTCCTGTCCTTTAGCTTTTTCCTTTCATGGGTCCCAACTGTTAACGAAACATTTACCAGAGTTCCAGTAGGTCATCCTTTGGCAAAAGACATTAGCGATCCACTAATTGGCCAAACATTGCTTTTTCTTTTGCTCCTTTTTATTGCAGGGTCCATCTATCAGTTTAGGAAACAGAAAAAAATTAATCAATCAATTTAGTGTTAAAAGAAGCAGTTCCCATCAATGGTCTGCTTCTTTTTATTCAGCCTGTTCATTCACATACAAAATAGCTAGCTATGGTTTAAAATGTTTAAATTAGGTGATAAAGAAGCATAAGCTTCCAATTTATCTATCCGATATTGATTTAGCGTAAACTTGTAAACGATGAAAAAAGGTCTACTGTTTTTTTGCTGTTTGTTGTTACTCTGGAATTTAGGCAGGGCACAATCTTCCGAGCTCAACAATATCCAAGCATCATTACCACAAATCCGCGACAGCTTAAAGTATGTAGATGCCTTGAACCGCATGGCCATGCTCCTTTACGAGAAAAACATAGACAGCACTTTTTATTATACCCGAAAGGCACGTGAAATTGCCGACCGTCATCATTACGAACGTGGCAAGGCTGATGCCATGAACAACCTTGGGATCTTTTTCGACATTAAGGGCAATTTTCAATTAGCTTTAAAATATTACAACGAAGGCTATATCACCTACCAAAAAATAAAAGACTCTGTCAATATCGTTCAGGCTTTGATGAATATCGCCATGGTTTATCAGGAAATGAGCAAAGATGAACGAGCCATTCAGCGCTTTGATCAAGCTTTTAATTTATCAAAAAAACTTCGCAACGACTCCATCAGCTCGTTAGTCATCTATAACTACCTGCTCTCCTATCCCCAGCATTTCAGCAAAGATTCTACTCGTTATTATATTAAACTGGCTCGCCAAATTGCTACGAAATACAAAGATGAACGAACGTTGTTAGCTATAGACCAGCTCATTGCCGACGATCTGATTATCCACGGTAAACGAGCTGAGGGTTTAGCCTTACTAAAAAAAACCATTGCTACTGCCATTGCTAAAAAGCTGTACTATGTTTCCATGGACATGCACATTGATTTAGCCCAACAGTTGGAAAAAACTGACCCCGAAAAGAGTGCAGCGGTATACCACAAAGCCTTGGCTATCGCCAATCTTAATGATTATCTCTATTATGGCGAAGTTTTAACACGCCAATTATTTGAGTTTTACCACGCTCGTGGCGATCATTTGAAAGCGGGAACCTTTGGCAAAAAATTCATCGAAATACGTGATAAAGAAGCGAAATTAAATAGCGAGTCAGGCATAGACTATATCGATTATGCCGTAAAGGAAGGACAAGTAAAATCGCTACAAAGCCGCTATCGTTATCAAGTTGCCTTGTCCATATTATCTTGTATTGCTTTCTTATTAGCCATTTACACCATCATTTCCATTCGTAAGCATTTACAACGAACCAAAAAGCAGAACAGCCAAATGAAAGAGGCTTTAACAGCCCTAGAACATAGTCAGGAGGATAATACACGCATGATGCGCATTGTGGCACACGACCTTCGTAATCCTATTGGCGGGATGCTTTCTGTTGCCGCTATGATGCTGGAGGAACCTGACCGACCTGAAGAAGACAAGATTCCTCTTGACCTGATTAAGACCTCTGGTCAGCATTCCCTTGAACTGGTGGATAGCCTTTTGCAGCTACAATTTAACAGCGAAGACTTAAAGAAAGAACCGATAGATATTGCAGAAATGTTGAAATATTGTGTATCACTATTAGAGAGTAAGGCCGAAGCTAAAGAACAACAATTGAGCCTTGAAACGGTGCCCACGGTACTAGCGGCTAGCCGTGAAAAGTTATGGCGGGTAGTGAGCAACTTGATTGCCAACGCCATTAAGTTTAGTCCTAACGGTTCCAAAATTAAATTAAAAATGGCCCAAATGGCTCGTGGTATACGTATTTCAGTAATGGACGAAGGCATTGGCATTCCTGCCGAAATAGGTGAAAAGATATTCGATTTATTTACCGAAGCCAAAAGATTAGGTACTGCTGGCGAACATACCTTTGGCATGGGGCTAGCCATTTCAAAGCAAATTGTGGAAGCGCATAACGGCAAAATATGGTTCGAAAACAATAAAACCATTGGAACGACCTTCTTTGTTGATCTCCCTTTTTAAAACAGGTCGTTACATGTTTGGTTTACCGAAAAGAAAAGTTCTTTATATTTAGCTGACCTATTTAAAGACTTGAATGAAAAGTTATGCCTTCCAAGCCAATATTGAAATCATAGGGATCAACCCATATGTTCAGGTACCAGAAGCTATTTTAACAGAAATCTTTAATCAAGCAGGCAAAAACAAAGGACACCTTCCCATTACAGGAACGATCAATGATTTGCCCTACCATCAAACCTTGGTAAAATTTAGTGGTCTTTGGCGCCTTTACATCAATACTACCATGCTTAAAGATTCTCCCAAGCGCATTGGAGAAACCATTAAAGTCACCATTCAATTTGATTTGTCAGACAGAACCATTCAAGCTCATCCTGAATTAGTAGAAGCTTTAGCGAATAGTCCAGAAGCCAAAAGGGTATTTGATGGGCTTAGCCCTTCTATGCAAAAAGAAATTGTACGCTACATTGCCAACTTAAAAACAGCAGAAAGTATCCAACGGAATATCGAAAAAGCTATTGATTTTTTATTGGGCAAAGGTTCGTTTATTGGGAGGAAAGGGATTAGGGGTTAGTGGTTAGGAACTAGTGGTTAGGAGTTAGGGGCTAGTATTTAGTGGTTACGTACATATAGTCCCGACCCTTCGGGATTAGTGACTAGTGGCTAGTATTTAGTTGCATAGTCTTTCCCACACCGTCATTTCGATCCCGAAACTTCGGGAGAGAAATCTTTGGAGGTCGGTTATACTAAGGGATTAGTCCCGACCCTTACGGGATTACTCACCTCCTTATATAATTTGAAAACCCTTATTCCTAAAACCGTCCAGTTTCGCATCATCGCTTGGTAATTCGGTAATTAGTTTATCAGCCTTATCCACATCAGCTACCTTAAAATGCTCCCAGCTTTCTAGTTTTTCACTATTTGCCAAAACAATTGTCTGTTTCGCGGCTTTAAGCATCGCTCTTTTCACCTCACCATCAGCTTTGTTGGCCGCAGTAATTCCACTTTCAATGGAAATGGCACATGTACCCATTAGGTACATATCCGCAACGTAATACGTTACTTGCTCGCAAGTACCTGCCCCTACATTCGTTTGAATGCTCGGGTCATATGCCCCACCCAAAACTATCACTTCTATTTTAGGGAACCTGTTTAACACTGGAAGCAAGGCCATGTTGTTGGTCACTACTCTTAAAGAAAGATCTATACTGAAATTATCTGCAACGCAGCACATGGTAGTTCCCCCATCCATCAATATGGTCATCCCATTTTTTAATAAAGGCTGTACTTTAAGTGCAATCACTTGCTTCTCCTCACCAAAAAAGCCTTCTCGATCCTGAAATGCTAGTGGGTTCTTTTTACGGGCAATGGCTCCACCCCTCACTTTCGACAATAACCCGTTCTGATGGAGCTGGTCTATATCCCTACGTACAGTATCCTCAGACACTGCAAGCTCATTGGCCAAAACCGAATAAGTAGCGATACTCCCATCCCGAAGTTGTGCTAATATCTTCTCAAAACGTTCCTCTTTAACCATAGTCACCACAAATATAATGATTTATACCAAGGCAGATTCAATTCAAAAACTTGCTTTGCAAATTTATGCAAATTTGCATAAATTTGCAAAATGAAAATTAATGAACATTTTATAAATGCCAAACACGCCACACAAGCCATCTTTCTAATTTGTGGATTGGCTTTGTCGAGTTGGGCACCTATGGTTCCATTGGCCAAAGAGCGTTTAGGTTTAAATGATGCAAATCTAGGGATGCTCTTACTCCTACTTGGTGGCGGAGCTATCTTCATGATGCCTATTAGCGGTATTCTTTCACATCGATATGGAACCCGCATTGTCATTCTGTTTTCTGGAATCATTGCGGCAATTACACTTCCCTTATTGTTAATGATGCCAAATATCACCAGCATGGCCATTTCACTATTTATTTTTGGTGCGGCAATAGGTACCATAGACGTTGCCATGAACTCTCATGGTGTTGCGGTTGAACACGGTTATGGAAGTCCCATTATGTCTTCCCTGCATGGTCTTTTTAGCTTGGGTGGATTATTTGGTTCTCTTGGCTTAGGTTTCTTAATGAAATTGGGACTACAGCCATTGCTTGCGGCAGTTACCATTGCACTCTTGTTAATCTTTATATTACTGCTAAAGTACCAGCGCCTTTTCGATCTGAACACCGAACGTGCGCAAATCATTAAGGAAGACCAAAAAGACAGTGCTCCCCAAAAAGGCAAACTAGTATGGCTAAAAGGAAGTGTGATCTTACTGGGGATATCTTGTTTTGCCATTTTTCTTTCAGAAGGTGCTATGCTTGATTGGAGTGCTATTTTTTTAACGGAGAGCCGAAATGTAGACCCAAAGTTGGCAGGAATAGGTTATGCCAGCTTCTCCATTGCAATGGCTACCATGCGTTTATTGGGCGATAAAATTGTTTCCAAACTTAACGGAAGGATTGTAGTGATTGGCGGTGGTTTAATTGCAACCATAGGAATTGTTTTGGTGGTAGCCGTTCCCTATTTACCAGTTTCTATATTAGGCTTTATTCTTTTAGGTATAGGCGCATCAAACATCGTCCCTGTATTTTTTAGCATGGGAAGCAGGTTGAAAGATGTCCCCGCATCCATTGCCATACCCGCCATTAGCACTATGGGCTATGCTGGACAATTAGTAGGCCCTGCTTTACTTGGTTTTATTGCTTACCGCTTTTCTCTCCATCATGCCTTATTGTTTACCGCCCTTCTCATTTTTCTGGTAGCCATTGGCTATGGGATAGGTTCACGAAAAAAACAAAGCCATGAAAAATAACGCTTCTGCTATACGTCATGTGATTTTTAATTGCGATGAAGTGCTGATTGATCATTTGACCATCTTTATCTCGGTACTGATTGACATCACCGAAAGTTATGGTCTGATCCTCTCGGCAGATGAAGCGGTTAAACTTTTTAGTCATAAAAACATATCGCAAACCATTTTTGAACTCGAAAAAAGATATGATCGAAAATTCTCTGAAGAAATGGAGCACGAATTCCGCATCAGATTGGAAAAGGAATTTATAGCAGGTGCTTCACCGTTGGAAGGCGTGCCCGCAGTTTTATCGTCGTTACCAGTTCCGTTTTCTGCAACCTCGAAGCTTTCTCGGTCAGCACTGAAATTTAACCTTAAAGCATCGGGGTTAGACCATTACTTTCAAGAATACCATACTTTCAGTATTCCAGATTTCAATTCTAACTTCCCACATGAAGACATCTACCTCCATATCAGCCAACAAATGGGCTTTAAACCTTGCGAAGGCATTATTGTAGAAGGAACATTACAAGGGGTAAAAACGGCCGTGCAAAGTGGCTTTACCGTATATGCGCTTACCAACGGCTTCAATCATCAAGAGCTTGACGAAGCTGGGGCCATAGTGTTCGACCTTATGTCGGAACTCCCCTCATTATTAGAATTTGAAATCCAACAATAAAGAAACGCTTTCCAAACATGCATTTAAAATGATAGAACGATTGAAGATGAAAATAGACCATATCGCCATTTGGGTGGAAGACCTAGAAAAAATGAAAGACTTTTATACCAAGTATTTCGGAATGACTGCCAATGATAAATACGTTAACCCTACCAAGGGCTTCTCTTCGTATTTCTTAACCTGTGGTTCGGGCGATACCCGCATTGAGCTAATGAACAGGAAAGATATTACCGACAACCTTGAACATAGGAATGTTTTGCTGGGACTAACGCATTTTGCCTTTGGTTTAGCAACTAGGGAAGCTGTATTTTCATTGACAGAACATTTCAGAAATGAAGGCATCACCATCCTAGGCGAACCCAGAATTACTGGAGATGGCTACCTAGAGAGCATTATAGAAGATCCAGAAGGCAATGTGATAGAATTAGTTTTTAATTTAGGAACGCTAGGAACTAGTGGTTAGGAGCTAGTTATGATGCGCTATCTCTCCTATGTCGTCATCTCGATCCCGAAACTTCGGGAGAGATCTTTAATGGTCGGTTATTCTTTTCAGGGACTAGTGGTTAGGGATTAGGAGCTAGGAACATAGTGCCGACCCTTCTGGGAATTTGTCCCGAGTATTCGAGTACTTGTCCCGATACTTCGGGATTGGTTCATTAGGGATTGGTTGTTACCCACCATCTTTCCTAGGCCGTCATCTCGACCGTAGACTTTTGTCATCCAGAGTGAAACGAAGGATCTCTATACAAGCAGGTTAATCGTTTAACTGGTTAATTGTTTATGAACTAATTGCTAAAGCACAGTCCCTACTCTTCGGGGAGCTTGTCCCGACCCTTCGGGGAACTTGTCCCGACCCTTCGGGATTGATTCATTGGTCATTGCGCACTGTCATCTCGACTGTCTCATAGTCCCGAGTCTTCATTTTTAACTAAAAAACCGCAAAGCTTTTTAAACTCTGCGGTTTTCCACCATTAACTATTCAAATATTATTTTTTCAATAACGCTTCAATTTTCGCCAGCATTTGCTTGGCATTTGGATTAGCGGGTTCTAATTCCAATACTTTTAAATAATCGCTTTTTGAGGATTGATAATCCTTTTTATTAAAATAGGCTTCCCCACGGCTGTCGTATACATTTGCTGATTTTGGAAATTCATTTACATTTAGATCAAAGATTTTAATAGCCGATACTATCTTTCCATCGTTCAGAAACTCATAGCCCAATCCATTTAACTCACTTTCATCTGAAAAATTGTAATCGGCTTCATGGTTCTTTTTAAGTGCTCTGTACAGCGTTATGCCCTTATCAATATTCTTCTCACATTCCTTTCTGATGGTTAAACTAACTGATTCTTTTTGTGATTCCATAGGAGAGTTTCTCCATTGGTTCAAACTGGCAATGCTACAAATAACCTCCTCTATAAATCTCATATTCCTACCGTTTGTCATCACTACGAGTCCATTTCCATCTTCAACACTTCCAACATAGAAGCATACAAAACCTTCATTTCCACCGCTATGCCCAAAATATTTGGTTCCATTAAAATTATTTAGCATTATACCTAAAGCATCCTCTATTCTCTTTTCAGACATTGCTTTAGACAATACTTTGTTTGATTTTCCAAGTAGGGATAATTGAGTTTCGATGACGTATTTTGCCAAATCAGTTGGGGTAGACCATAAACCAGCTGGTGCCTTTTCTGGATAGATATGGTATTTCCCTTTCACCTCTCTGCCATTGGCATGGTACCCTGTGGCCAACAGGTTTGCTTTATTTTCCGCTGGAGGTTGCTGAAAAGAGCTATTGTTCATTCCCAATGGAATTAACACATTTTTCATCATGTAGTTTTCGTATTTTTCTCCCGTTACATCTTCAAGCATTAATTGCGTGATCACGGTTCCTCCGCCAGAATATTTGAATTTTAAACCAGGTTCAAATAACGACCGCACCGCACCTGAATTAGAAGGTGGCAAGCCATTAAGAATTTCAATGAGGGTTGGCAGTTTCGTTCCCCTCTCGTAGCCCATAAAACCTCCTACCGACAACCCAGCTTTATGGGTTAGTAAATTTGCTACCGAGATTTTTTTTCCTCTTGAAATCGAATCATAAGGAAATTTCCAACTGGTCAAATAATTATTGATATCATCATCTAAGCCCAATTTACCTTCTTCAACCAGTTTCAAAACACCAAGGCTATTGATACTCTTACTGATAGAAGCCGCCTGAAATAATGTTTGGGGCGTGGCCACTCTCTTCTCCGAAACATCTGCATAGCCATAAGCTTTTGTCCATTCTACTTTGTAATTTTTAATGACCACAATACTCACGGCATTAGTGTTGTAAAACGCCATTCTTTCTTTTAGCGTCCATTTTTTTTGCTTCGATTTGTCCCAATGGGTGAAATCATTTTCAAATGATGTGATTTTCTTATTTAAATCCTGTGCAAAAGTGTTTAGCGACAAAAACACGATTAGGATAGCATATATTTTCTTCATTTTTTCTCGTAATTTGAGTTAGTTCTAGTTTTTTATTTCTCTTTCAATTTTTAAAAGCATTTGCTTGGCATTATCGTTATTCGGGTTGATTTCTAAAGTTTTTTGATAGTTTTTCTTTGCCTCTGGATAGTTCTTTTGGATAAAATAGATCTCTCCTCGTGTATCATAAACATTAAACGATTCTGGGAATTCCGATACGGCATAATCAATGATCTTTAAAGCAGATGGAGCTTTCCCCTCTCCTAAAAATTTGTAGGATAGTTTATTCAGTTCATTTTCAAAACCGTTAAAATTATAAGCGCTAAATTTATTCCTTTTAAGATCTTTCAAATACAGAATACCTTCTTCAACCGTACTAGCTTGCATTTTTTTATAAACCTCATTCATCACCAGAGGTTTTGGCAAACTTACTGGAGCATTATACCATATACCCAAAACATCATCAATAACGGCTTCCAATTGTCCTCCCCTTTTCCCAGCCCTGGTGTTATCTAACAAAATCACGTATATTCTATCTTCGGGAATGCGTGCAATGTTACAAGAAAAACCATTGATACCTCCACTATGGGTAATAAGGGTAATATCTTTATTTGTTTTTAAAAAATTTGAATGTTTTTGAACCACCAGTCCATTTGCATAGCCATTTAAAAAGGGTGTAAAATAAATTTTTCTATTTTCCTCATTTAACAATGCATCAGTGTACAATGCTTGGTCCCACAAAAGCATGTCATTTGCGGTGCTATACATGGCACCTGCCGCAAAAATTGCTGTTTTCATATTGATGTAGTCAGTTTTCTGATACCTTCCGTAATCAAAATCATACCCTTGCGCAAATTTTGAAATGATCTGTTTTGGATCCTCTAACGCAGTATTCTTCATCCCAATAACATCGAATATCTTTTCCTTTAAAACCTGCTCATAGGGCTTGTTGGTAACTGCTTCAATAATTAAGCCCAGTAGATAGTACCCTGTGTTGCAGTAACTATGCTTTGTTCCAGGTTCAAAACTTAAATTGTCTTTAAAATATTTAATGGCGAATTCTTTAGCAGATAAGTTCTCGAAGACCATCTTCGTTTTAAAATCTGGGAAATCAGTATAATTGGGCAAGCCAGAAGTGTGCGATAAAAGATGGCTGATGGTTATTTGATCACCAACAGTTTTGTTATACCAAGCGAGATGGTCACTTATTTTATCATCAAGCCTTATCTTCCCCTCTTGTTTGAGCTGCATGATGAGCATTCCTGTAAACTGTTTGGTAATAGAGCCTATTCTGAACTTGGTGTCAGAAGTAGCGTCAACGTTCCAACCTATATCAGCTTTTCCATAGCTTTTCTTTAGTATAATCTTACCATTTTGAGCAACCAATGCACTTCCATTAAAAAGATCGTACTGATGATATTTACCAATAACCAGATCTATTTCCTTTGCTTTTTCCTGAATTGATTTGAGCACTTTTTTTTGGCTAAAACCACTTATTGATATCATCATCAATATTGCCGACATAAAATTTTTCATCATATGTTGTTTGTTTGATTTTGCCACAAACGTAACACCGCTGGCTTGAATACGCGACCGACTAAAAAAAGTCGAACTCATTTGTTTAATAAAAGCAGTGTTTACCAATCACTTTTCCTAAAATCGGTTGGTGTTTTTCGTGTATATTCTTTGAAAGAGGTATTAAATGAAGATTTGGAATTGAGCGCTATTTGATGATAAATCTTTAGAAGGCACTGTTGTATTGAACCACTGAGACCGAATTATTACGGTTGCGTGCTAACATAAAAAAGCCAGCGAAAATTTCACTGGCTCCCATTGATCATAAATCCTTGTTTATTGTGATACGCTTGAGCGTTAAAAATATACTATACTAATCGTTAGTCCTGTTCATCTTGCTCTTGAGCATGCTGGAACTCGTCAGAATCTTCTTTCAGTTTATCTAATTTTTCATTGGTCGCTTTTGACCTTTCTCTTAGCGCTCTGGATTTTTCCAACAACCGATCAGTCGCGTTCTGGTTAATCTCTTCTTGGGGGACTGTGGTTTCCATTTTATTGATTTTCATCAATGTACGAAATTTAATCGGATAAACGTGAGTTTAATAGCGAACTAAATACTAAAATGTATCTGTTTGTGCCTATGCCCTTAATAGATAGAGATTGTTTATTTTTATTTGTACAACCAATTAAAAACAACATGATGAACTTTCTAAAAAGAAAAACCACTTGGACAAACATGGAATTTATTCCATTTAAGCTGTGCATAGCAAGCATCTACATCATTGTAGGCAGTTACTTTCATCAGTTCTTTAAAGACTATTACCTACTGCTCGCTATTGTATTCGGCATTACAGTAATATGGACTGTTGCTTTATGGTTAAGAAAGATGAACAAAAATAGCGGTTAACCTTCCTGTTCTGCTTTAATATAAGCGATCCCTTCTTTATAAGTGGTTATTTTAAATTCTGGAAAACGGTTTTTAAACTTAGAAACCTCAAATACATTATCCGAAGCATACCTTGGTAAAAGCTCCTGCAGTTCTTTGATCTGTTTGTTAAAAAGAGCTCCAATGCTAAGTATAAACTTTGAAATTACGGTATATTTTAATTCCTTTCCATATACTTCAGCAACTAAGGCAATCAATTCCTTGTAATTAAGCCTGTGATCGTCTATCGGAAGATGCCAAGTTTGTCCGTAAGTATCAGGAGTGTTGCCAATGAGCGCTGTGGCTCTGCTAGCATCAGGTGTCCAAATCAAACTTCTTATTTTTTGGTCACTCAATAGCACTTTCAACTTTTGATGTTTGCTAATCGCATCAAAAATAAAGGTATTGGTAATGCTTTGTGTTTTAGCAGGTCCATAAAATTCTGGTGCACGACAAATAACTGCTTCAATTTGCCCAGCCGCCATTTCCTGTAAAAGCATTTCAGCAATTTGCTTTCTCACTGCTCCTTTTCTACCTACTGGTTGGAATGGACTTTCTTCCGTTAAAACTTCTCCATTTTGAGGGTACATGTAGGTATTGTCAAAAAACACTAGCTTGGTACCATGTTGCTTACAAGCATTTATTACATTGCGCATAATCTTAGGAAATTGCGCTTCCCACATTTCGCTGTTCATGGGCAATCCTAAAGTAAAATAAGCAATGTCACTGCCTTTTACCGCCTCATCTGCTTGCTCACCATACAACAGGTTAGCCGCAAACAACACATCGGTCTCATTCACTTTTTTAGGATGCCTACTCACCAGCCTAATCTCAGAGGTATAATTTCTTTTGAGTTCCCTAGCCAATTCCTCAGCAATTTGTCCATTAGCTCCAAGTATCGTTTGCATGCGTTATCCGTATTTTACCTCACTAATTTATCAATATCTAGTTAATAATTAGAACCGTTTACCTTTTCACCGTGGAGGATAAGGGAAGTATTTATCTTCAAAGAGCAACCCAAAGAATGTATTTTTCTCATTTATGCCACTATTATCGTAAAATCGAGAAGTAATATTATCATCGTAAAATTCACTAAGTATAACATGTTTTAGTCTTCTACCAAGATTGCTTTTCTGAGGTGCTTTAGTCATCTCATCATGCAAATCTATTTTTTTAATACTGGTATCGCCAACCATATGCCACCGACCTCCACAAAATTGATAAGGGATAATTCGTGAGTTATTAATAAATTCTGTCTTTTGCTTCGTCTAGTCATCTTTGCTACTCAATACCAAGCGGTTGCTACTTTTCATCACTCAAGATACTGCTACACCCAATTTATTGTATTTATGCTTGTATTCAAGTGGAGATAAGCCAGTGATTTTACGAAAGACTTCCCTAAATGCTTTCACATCAGCATACCCCACTTCATACATCACTTCGTTGATGGTTTTACGTGAAGTTTCCAGTTCTTTTTTTGCCGATTCTACTTTCACTCTTTGCAGGTATTCAACTGGTGTATTGCCTGTCGCTTTTATAAACCTCCTATCAAAATTTCTTCTGCCCACGGTAAATCTTTTAGAAAGGTCTTCCATTGATATTTTCTCAAAAAAATGCTTTTCAATGTATTCCTGTGCTTTTACAATCACTTCATCACCATGTAATTTCTGTCCGTTAAAAATAACGAAGTCCGATTGTGTTTGCCGATCAATATCCACTTGAAAAATTTTAGAACAATAAACCGCCGTTTGCCTATCATAATACTTTTCAACTAAATAAATAATTAGATGGAGAAAAGAATAGCCACCGCCATTGGTATAAATGCCCTGTTCATCCGTAATCAGCTTCTCTGCCTTTAAATTCACCTTTGGAAACAGTTCTTTAAAATTTGCTGCTGCATTCCAGTGAATAGAACAACTTTTTTTATCTAACAAACCCGTTGAGGCCAACAGATACGCACCAGTGCACATGCTAGCCACTTCGGCGCCTTTTTTATATTGTGCTAATATCCAATCAACCAAAAGTGCGTTTTTACCTTCTATTTTTTTAAAAGCAGCCACTATTGCAGGAACAATTACCAGATCCGTTTTAGATATAGAACTGATATCTTTTTGCGGCATAACGGTTAAAAGACCATTAACAAAATTAGATTGCTCAGCAACGCCCGCTATTTCAATGGTAAATATTGGATTCTTTTGATGTCGAACCTGATAGTTATTGGCCTCCGTAAAAATATGGTAGGCCCCTATAATGCAGGATAACGTATTGGGACCAGTCTGTACATCGGGCACTAATATGGTAAGATGTTTCATACCTCAAAATTTAAAAATTAAAACTAGCCATCTCCATTAAAACCTTCCAGCCATTACAAAGCTAAAAAAGAAACATGTCCAAATCAACCTCTTACAAAGTCTATTTCACCCCCTATCCAGGTGCTTTAATGTCAATACCTTTGATATAGAAAAGCAATCAACATTTATAAACCACAAATCATGGAACAACAAGATTTCACCACATCATTTACGGTAGATGCCAGCCCTCACAAAGTATTTGATGCCATTAACAACGTAAGGGCATGGTGGTCAGAAAACATAGAAGGCCCAACAAATGAGCTCAATGGCGAGTTTTCATATCACTATCAGGATGTGCACCGTTGTAAAATAAAGGTGATTGAACTACAAACAGATACCAAGGTAGTATGGCATGTACTTGATAATCACTTTAAATTCACCGAAGACAAAAGCGAATGGAAAGACACTCTGATCGTTTTTGAGCTGATGGAAAAAGACGGTAAAACCGAATTGAAATTTACGCATCAGGGTTTAGTTCCCTCCTATGAATGTTATCAGGTTTGTCACGATGCTTGGACGCATTATATACAAGACAGCCTAAAAACGTTGATCAAAACAGGCAAAGGACAAGCTACTCCAAAAGAAACAGCACCAGACAGCACAATGGGCGAAAATGAGGACCATCCAACCGATACCAAAAGTATTTTTCACCGTTTGCTAATTAAAACACCAGTAGAAAAAGTTTACCATGCACTTACCACACAAGAAGGCTTGGCTGGTTGGTGGACACCTGATACCATTGCGGAACCAGTGGTGGGAAGTATTTCGAGATTTGCCTTTGGTCCTGATTATTTTAAAGAGATGGAAGTCATCGCATTAGCGCCCTATAATTTGATCAAATGGCGCTGCATTAAAGCTTTTGAAGATTGGATAGGTACTACGCTGACTTTTGAATTGGAGCCACATCAAAAAGGATGTACTCTATTGTTTCATCATGATGGCTGGGAAGCTTACACCCCAGAGTTTGCCTCTTGCAGTTTCGACTGGGCACTTTTCTTTAGAAGTTTAAAATTCTTTTGTGAAACAGGCAAAGGTTTTCCATATCCCGAGTTCGACAAATAGTTTTGTTTAAATCCTATTTATTTAAGAGAATGCCGTCCATATGGGTGGCATTTTTTGTTGATCAGCTTGCAGTTAAAATCGCTTCAATTCTTCAAATGGTTGATGATAAAACCAGACAAAGGATAAAAGCTGATTAAGGTAATTTTTTCACACAAAAAAGAGCATCTTTGTCATATACGAAAGCAATCACCTGCCCTTACCTAACCCGATGCTATATGTATGATTTTAGATTAAAGGTTTTTTACATTGTTGCCAAAAGGTTAAATTTTACCAGAGCAGCGGAAGAACTATTTATTTCGCAACCTGCGGTCAGTAAACATATCCACGAAATAGAAGAGCATTATGGGGTTAAGCTTTTTGATAGAAATGGCACCAAAATAAAGCTCACCAAAGCAGGCAGCATATTATTTGGGCACGTTGAAAAACTAACGGACATCTATAGAGACATTGACATGGATATCGCAGCACTTTCCAGCAACTCAAAAGGCCTGCTCAGAATAGGTGCCAGCACTACCGTAGCACAGTATTATCTTCCAAAATATATCGCTTCATTTAGAGAGCGGTTTCCAGATATTGAGATTGCCATGGTATCCAACAACACGGAAGTGATAGAAAACCTACTGATGGAAAACAAGATTGATTTGGCCATTGTAGAAGGACAATCTAAACGACAAAACCTACAGTACAACTGCATTGCCAAAGATGAAATTGTACTTTGTACAAGAGCAGGCAACCAAAATATCAAACCCACCATCAAGCCAGAAGACATCAAGAAATTACCAATGATTTTGCGGGAAGCTGGTTCTGGTTCCCTAGAGGTGATTGCCAATGCGCTCAAAACAAAAGGCATCAATTTCTCTACACTCCTAAAAGAAATAGAGCTACAAAGCACCGAAAGCATCAAAACCTATCTGCTCCATTCCAACGCTTTTGCTTTCCTTTCCATTCATGCTATTTTTCGTGAGCTAAAGGAAAACGAGCTAAAAGTGATCGACATTAAAGGCTTGGAAATTGAACGTTGTTTTTACTTGGCCATCAACCAGGGCGACATGCACAGTTTACAGGAACTTTTCTACAAACACATTTCATCATAACCTAAAGTTATTGGAGATTGCAATTAGTGATTTCCACGTTTTGGTTCTTCTGCTGAACTTTGCTGCTGTATTTCAATCTAACGTATATGCAAAGCAAATTATCTTTCAAAAGCACCTTTAGAAAAATATTGGACAGCAGTATTACCCTCAGAGAAGTTGTATTTATTGCACTCTTGTTATTGTGCTTATCTTCTTTCGTTTCTCCTCCTCTCGCCCTATTGCTTGGTATTGTTACGGCACAATGGATAGGGCATCCCTACCTACACCTCAACCATAAAATCACGCATTTTTTACTACAATTCTCTGTGGTGGGCCTTGGCTTTGGAATGAATGTTCACACCGCACTGCAAGCTGGGAAAGAAGGGTTTATTTTTACCGTCATTTCGATTATTGGCACTTTGGTGATCGGTTATTTCCTCGGCAGGGCCTTAAAAATCGACAGAAAAACCTCTCACTTAATTTCTGCGGGTACAGCCATTTGCGGTGGCAGCGCCATTGCCGCCATATCACCTGTGATTAAAGCCGAAGAAAAACAAGTGAGCGTAGCATTGGGAACCATTTTCATTCTCAATTCATTGGCACTTTTTATCTTTCCTGTAGTTGGACATTTCTTGAACCTTTCGCAATCTCAATTTGGGATATGGAGTGCTATTGCCATACAAGATACCAGCTCTGTTGTAGGTGCCGCCAGCAAGTACGGAAACGAAGCATTGCAAATTGCCACCACCGTAAAACTTACCCGAGCGCTTTGGATCATTCCCATTGCATTGCTTAGCACATGGTTATTTAAATCGAAGGGCACCAAAATAAAAATCCCTTATTTTATTGGTTTGTTTGTACTGGCCATTATATGCAGTACCTACGTGCCTTTTATCGGCCAAGTAGGACCTCACATCGTTTCCCTCTCCAAAATTGGATTGACAGTTACTTTATTCCTGATTGGTTCTGGCTTATCAAAGCAAGTGATCAGTGCCGTAGGATTTAAGCCGATACTGCAAGGCGTTATCCTTTGGGTAGCCATTTCAATGGCGGGTTTGTGGGCCGTAATAGCACTATTGTAGTTAAATTTAAAACTTTAAACGTTTTTTAAATTCAGGAGCCAAATAGGACGCTATTTCCTTTTTACTCAAATCAACTTCAAAAATTTCATAACCACTATTCCGATAATTCACGGTATCTGTTATCAAAAACTTAATCCCCTCAATAGCACCTTTACGGTTAACGATTTCATATTGATCAAGTGCCTCCAAATTGATCTTAAGTCCTTTCTTCTGCAATTTGAGTTGATCGTCAACCATTTTCAATAAACCTTTATGGTTAACAAATAGCGCTTTGCCTAGTATTTTTCCAGTGGAAAGATCAAAACAATAAGCTTGTCGGGATTCAAAAGGAGAACCAAAGGATTGTATACTTACTGATAAGTTTAACAGACCAGCTTGATCATAAAACAGCTCATAATGTTCAAAGCCATAACCTGCTTCTCGTAGTGTACCATTAGCAACTAAGGCTTTAAGGGTATCTTTTTTTGCCTTTAACCTTTGCGCTGGGCTGGCCGAGAAATAGCTACCCATGATGGACTTGTTCCTTACCTTTTTGTAGATATCCATCGAAACGTTGCTGTACTGATTGGCCAGCTGAGGCTCCTCAAGCACATAATATTGTTCTCCAATTTGTACCGAATCTTTAAGGATCATCAACTGCTGTGCTTTGGCTTGACCCAAAAGCAAGAGCATCAAAACAACAGACATTCTAAAGCTTCTATTCATCGTGTTTGGTTTATATCCCACTGTGGCACAAAATCTGTTCCAACTACCTTATTCTTTGCATTGGGAATGTTTGCTTACGCTGCTGTCCATTTTTTACGCCAGAAATTTCGGCGATCAAATGGTCTCTGTCAATTTTAGCATAGCTAATCACTTGCGGAAAATCATGTTGGGGGTTTTCAAACACCAAAATCGTATCGTTCATTGTTTTTAAAGCAAAACGAACAGGCAAACCTCCATTTTGATTTTTAACCGTTGGGATATAGAACAATTTTCCTGCTTCTTGAACCAAACGTATCTGTTCGAAAACCATGGTATCCTTTTCTTTCAGGGCATAGCTCTTTGCCAAAAATTCATGATCGTTTACTTTAGCCCAAGTTTCATAAATGCTCCCTCTGGATGTTTTGTTTTCCCACGTTCCAATTAACCATGACGCATTTTTGATTTGGTTTTCAAAACCTATGGTCCAGCTACAAAAAACCACCAAAACCATAGCTACCAAAAATAATTTCATTTTCATCTTTATTTAAATTTTATTCAAAAAAGTACAGGGATGGCATAACACCATCAGTTTGACAAAACAAAGTTATTGTACCTATTCAAACCAAAATTGTATGAATGCGACAGTTTAGTCTTTGGTGTAAAAAACAGTGGAAAGCTGCATTTTATCGTTCTCCAAAAAATCTTTGGGGTTAATTCCTGTAAGTTCCTTAAAATCTCTATTAAAATGCGCCTGATCATAGTATTCACTATCGTAGGCAATACGCGTAAGGTTTTCTGTTTTCTGAGTGAGCAGCATTTTTAAAGCAGCCTGCAACCTGATCACTTTTCCCAATTGTTTTGGACTTAAGCCCACTTGTTTGAAAAACTTTCTTTCCAGCTGTCTTCTTTTAGAGGGCTCATCCTGCAAAATGTTGTTGATAGATCTGCTTCCCTTAGTGAGTAAAAGCGTTTCAATGGTGGTTTTCACCACTTGATCAATAATCGCTTTTTCATCGAATTTATTCAGCAGAAAAGCTTCCACAATCGCTATTCGTTCTTGGTCATTAACCGCGCTAATAATTTCTTGTGCTAAGTTTTCAGCAAGTGTTCCATCAAATAGTTGTGCGATAGGTGTTTCTTTATCTGCCAACTTTTTAATTGGGGTATTTACAAAATTAGCAAAACCGAAAGGGTAAAATCGAACAGCGAAACAATGTACATAACCTGTAGGTTGAATAACAAAGGGTTCCGTAATTTGACCAACCACTATTGCTCTGGGCTGTATGATAAACTCAGTTTCAGAAAGGTATCTTTTCATATTGTCCCCTAAAATAAAGATCATTTCAAGGCAACCATCTGGTACAATACGCTGCTTCGGAGCTTGAGGGGCCAATGGAACTTCCAAAGTCCAGTAACATTTAACTACCGAAGCCAAGTCGGCATGTGGTTCAAAGGTTTGATAGTTCACTAATTATTTATTTTTCTTTGATTGATTGAAGCCCTGTTATTATTTATCTATCCAGCAAGCTGTAGATTAAAGATAAGATTTTTTATCACTTGGCTATTTAGAAGATAATGTTGTAAATTTCAAACCTCAGCAATAACAAGATGAACAAGTCTATCGCTAGCGAATTAATAGAAATGGCCCGTTATGATCTACAGGTGCGGGAAGCACTTTTAAAAGAAGGTAAACTCTCCACAGGTTATCATGCTGATATGGAACGTGTGCACCTGAAAAATGCAGCACGATTGGATGAGATCATCAATGCCATAGGCTACCCCACGCTGTCAAAAGTTGGAAAAGAAGCTAGTGAAGCGGCATGGCTGATTGTGCAACACGCCATCAGCAAGCCTACATTAATGAAAAGGTGCTACGCGCTGTTGTCAGAAGCTTCAGATGACGTGAACCCGCAAAACCTTGCTTACCTGCATGATAGAATCTGTTACTTTGAGGGCAGGCCACAAAAGTTCGGCACCCAGTTTGATGATCGAGGCTTGTATCTCGTAGAAGATAAGGCCGAGACCATACGCTTGCGAAAAGCATTACAATTGAGCACACATGATGAAATTCTTATCGTTGAAGCTAAAAACCTAGAAACGGACCTACATCCCCACAATAAAGATTTTAACCTCTGGCGCAAAAAAGTTGGATGGATATGAGGATCTTTTTACAATTTGATATGGAATAAAAGCCTACCATTTGGATCTAGCACATAACTTTCAATTTCACCTTCTGAGATCTCAATAAGCTGCTCTTTAGCTTTCATATCTATTTTTCGATTAACGTTGTTGCCATTTTTCAACTTCATTTGGATTTCAAGTGGGAAACTAAAAACATCTCCTTCTTGATGAATCTTAAGAGCATTACCAACATTCTGAACCCTCAAAGCAGGTATCTCTTTGCTTTTCAGCCACGACATGAGAAAAGGCTCCATGTTAGTTCCAGCTACTTTTGAAGTTTCGGCTATAAACGATTGGATGGTCTGTTTTCCTGAAGCAACAAAGTTCCTCATCGTCAAAGCCAACTTGTCCTTACCTAATTGATTTTCTAAAATATAAAATAGCCATGCACCTTTGCTATATGAGACCCCACTATTGCTATAATCGTCCCACAGAGACCTTTTACCTTCATATTTACTATTGATATAATTTTGTTTCTGCGATTTGAAAAACTTCACGACAATAGAATCCCCGTAGACTGACGGCAACATCAAAGATTCTGCATAAGTAGCCCAACCTTCCATTAAAAAATTGGTCGCTGGCCCCGTTGGGCTGGTCCAACCATGCGCAACTTCATGACCAAAAATAGCTCTTGGATTAGGCTTGTCTGTAATCAAATAACTGCCGCTCTGTCCCGCAACAACCATGTCATTACTCCTATTTTTCCATCCATTTCCACCAGAGCGATCCTGTACAATGGCCAGATACTTACCAATCGGTTCACCAAAATATTTTTGTAAGGTATCATAGTACTTCGAGAAGTGGTTACGCAATAGCTCATGATTAGGCGAAAAATCCTTCGCAGCATAAACCGTCATTTCTATTTGCCCCATCTTAATGGTATTTACGTCCCAATCCCTATCGTAATACATAGATAAACCAAAAGTAGGATTGCCAGATTTAGCAGTAATGATTCTATCATCGCCCACAACCCTATCTTTTTGGGGAAGACTAGTGGCTAAATGATATGCCTTAGGAATACTACATCGCAGGTTAAACTCGGCTCTATCATTAGGGCTTGAAAAATTGAAAAACGGATGCCAATAATATTGATTACGTAAGTGTCCGTATGATTCACCAAAGTAACTGGAATTTTTATCCTGCTCATTCTGCTCAACATCCATTGCATAATCAATAATGAGCTGCTGTTTTGATTTTTTAGGAGCATTTACCCACAATAGTCCTCCGCTAAACGTAAAATCAGTAGTAGTTTGGTTGAGCAACAACCTGCTGATTTGCGCTTTATGATTTAACCTAACGGCAAAGCCAATTTTGTCATTCACCTCAATCATTAGCGTATCGCTCACCTTTATTCCCTTTCCTGGTAAAAAGTTTACGGCTATATTTTGCTTCTTAATTTGGTTCGCACGATCTATTTCAATTCTATTTTTGATTTGCCATGCCCCATTAATCAGTTCCATTTTGTAAACACCTGTGTAACTATTGGAAAAATTGGTCTCGTCACCAGAATTTCCAAATAGAAATAATCCACTCAGCATAACATAGGCACTATCTCCATGAATAGAAATTATCCGCGATTTCCCAGGCACTTTCAAAATCTTTTCAGTGATGGCCAATGCATGTACCTCTCTGATACTTTCCAGCCCTACTACGCGCTTAAACTTTTCAGTGTCATTATTTTTAAAAGCAGAATCTATCAATGCAAGCTGCTCCTTGAGCCCATTAGCTGTCGCTTTATTTTGAGCATAAGAATTTACTGACATCAAAAGGAAAACAATTAAAATCAATCGCATCTTCTGACTACTTTGGTGAAAAAACGTCAAGAAATAAAAAGAAATAGAGAGGCTATTATTCATAAGCTTTTTGTTTGTCCTACTAGACAATACAAAAGAAGGAATGTTGCATCCCTTTAAATAGACATTGTGAAAAAAGCTATTAGATAGGTGATTGACAAGAGAATAAAAAATACCTGTCGATCTAACTTACATAAGCAGCAATGAAATCTTTTCTGGGAATCATTTGCAGATAGGCATAAGCCCCCGAAAGTTGAGGTCTTTGCTTCAATTGATATAAGAAGTAGCCACCAAGATCAAAAATCATAGGACATTTAGATTCATACCAAACCCTATGTGGGTGTTTCCAAATAAAAGAAAAATAGTGCGAAGTCAATTTCAGTCCAAAAAGCTCTGGATGGGCCAATGACAGTAAACGAGGTTTGGTTCTTCCTAAATCTGTTTTACGGAACAGGGTGAGATTGGCCGTATGGGAAAATTCATAGTCTGCCAATTGATGGTCATCTACATCTGGCAAATGTTTCAGCACCTTAAAGCCCTTGAACTTTTTTCCATTCACCACCCAAACCAAATTGGGATAAAAGGCTTCCCTACTACGCAGTTCTTCCAGTGAAATCGGCGAATGTTGAAATTCGATGGTGGTACCACAGGGGGTGTGCACATCAGCACGATGATGACAGCCCTGCTCCTCACTATAAAAGGTTTTTTCACGGAACGAAACAGGAAAAGCCTCTTTCCATTCACGATGCCAAACACTTTCTCCAAAAGCGTTCAATTTTCCTTCAGACACCACTTCTTTTTCCTCTATTAATTTCGGCATGAAACAAAGCTAATCATCCCCATCGTAGATTTAAAAAAATATTCTTATAAGTTTTAATATATGAGTATCGATGTGTAAATTACAATCGAATTACGCTCACAATCTATTCATTGACACCTCAATGAATAGATAGAGCGTACCAATTTACACGCTCAAATGCAGAAAATGTTACCTTCCTGCTTTGTCCCCTCGAACCACGATGTTCCGAGCAGGCTTCTATTTGCTGCATTCCAATTCTTCGTACTATTATCAACCAAATATCTATTCACTCTAAATTAACGACATGAAGCACTTCTATTTTTCATTAAAAATTCTAACGGCCTTTTTTACAATAACCTTGTTTTTAGGAGGGCAAGAAGCCAAAGCGCAAACTTTAGCCAAAGGTGATATTGCCTTTGTTAAGGTGAATGAGTCGACCTCTGATGGGTTTTCCTTTGTGGCACTGGTCACCATCCCTGCTGGAACTCAAATCTATTTCACTGACAATAGCTGGGGTGGCGCTGCGGGATGGACTAGTGGCGAAGCTCATTTCTTATACACTGCCCCCGCTGAAGGATTAAGTCTTGGCACCGTGGTGCATTGCGACGAAACAAGTACTAATAATGTCTTCAATGTAACTGGAGGCGGGGGTACTATGGTAGTACAAGTAATCGGTACTCCAAATTTCAGCATTGCTGGAGGTGATCAAGTAATAGCTTACCAAAGCAGTACAGGGGCAAGACCTGCAAATCCTAGCTTCATTGCCGCTATCAATACGGATGATGGTGGCGGTGTTCAACTACCTAACCCTCCTTACACGGTATTAGCAAACGATGCCACAGGCTGGGTAAGTTCTGCAAATTGGACACTCTCTGGTGGTAGTTCTTCTCAAGGATCTATGTTACCCACCGGCCTTACCAATGGACTAGACGCTGTGGGAATGTTTCCACAATCAGGAGCTTACGTTCCTAGCGAACTAAAAAATATGCGTTATGATTGCGCCAAAGGAACAACTGGAACCAAAGCACAGTTATTAGCTAAAATCAACAATCGTGCAAACTGGATATTCGATAACACTACTGATATTCCTAACAATACCGTGTGCTCATTTACTGTATCAGGCACACTTCCTGTTGAATTGGTTCAATTTACTGCAAAAGCTGGCATTAATGGAGTGGAAACCACTTGGCAAACAGCTTCCGAAACTAATTCCTCTCATTTTGAATTACTACACTCAAGCGATGAAGGTGGCTTCAAACTACTGACCAGAGTTGAAGCATTGGGAGACTCAAAAACAGGAAAGCTTTATTCTTTTACCCATACGCAACCAGTTAATGGCAACAACTATTATCAGTTGATACAGTTTGATAAAGACGGCATTAAAAAAGATTACGGGATAAAAACGGTAAACTTTAAATCGGTGTCCAAGGATGAAGTGTTGCTATTTCCTAATCCAGCAACCCATAGCGTAACGGTAACATTCGCAGCCAAGACGTATTCAAAGGTTCAGATAGTAGATATGCTTGGTAAAATTGTAAGAAGCCAAAAAATTGGCACGAATGATACAGAACAAAAAATCAATGTAGAAGCACTAACTAAAGGAACTTATATGGTAGAGTTGATTGCAGAAAGCGAAAAAAATGTGCTAAAATTCATTAAGCTATAAAAACCTGCCATCATTACACAAAAGAACCCCATAGCAACAAACTACGGGGTTCTTTTTTTTAGCGACCGTTTAAACAATCCAATAAAATCTATTAACATTATAGACTTTTATTTTATATTTGTCCATATACAAATCACAGCATGAACAGAAAAAGTTGTCTTCCTCCTCCAGCACATTAGTAATTATTCATTAATGAGCATTTAACGCCAAGAACTAATTCTTTGGCAAACTGCTCGTTCGCTTAATTATTAATTATTCACACCCTATTTATTTAGGAAAGACAATTTTTTATGAAAAAATCTTATCTCATGCTGCACATTGCAGTCATACTTGCTGGCTTTACTGGTGTTTTCGGCAAACTCATTTCACTTAACGAAGGACTTTTAACTTGGTACAGGGTACTGTTTTCTACCGTTATCTTGTTCTTTATCTTAAAACTGCTGAAGATCAAGCCGCTCTCTTCTACCAAAGAGAAGTTTAACATCGGAAAAATAGGCCTCCTGATCACCATTCACTGGGTATTCTTTTATGCCAGCATTAAATATGCTAACATTTCTATTGGTGTAGTATGTTATTGCCTTACCAGTTTTTTCACGGCCATATTTGAGCCTATCATCAATAAGAAACGTTTTAACATTTCGCAATTACTTCTTAGTTTATTGACGCTATTGGGTATCAGCTTAATCTTCCATTTCGACACTTCTTATCAGCTCGGTATTGGATTGGGTATTATTTCTTCGGCCTTTGCCGCATTATACACCATTTACAATGAACGTTTAGTTCAAAATTATGATAGCAAGCAAATCAATTACTATCAAATGTTTGGTGGCACTATTGGATTAGGTTTGGTATTGCCATTATACTTATATTTTTTCCCTGTGGATAGTCTCATTCCTAATGGGAAAGATACCGCTTACCTGTTCTTACTAGCGTTGTTCTGCACCGTAGCCCTATATGTGATGTTTGCGGAAATCCTTAAAAAAATAGTTGCTTTTACGGTCAATTTAACCTTTAACCTGGAACCTATTTACGCCATCATCCTTGCCTTTTTGTTTTTTAATGAGGGTAGAGAGGTAAATAGTTCCTTTTATTATGGCTTAGCTTTAGTCATGTTATCGGTGATTTTACAATCGGTGAGTGCGATAAGGAAGGGGTAAAAATATTGGCAGTGTAAGATATAACAACCCTTATGCTGTCATTTAAATTTGCTTACCCTTAAAAATGTAGCTATGTGGTTATATTTCCTTTTTAATTTAAAATCCATTAAAACAAAAAGCTGTATAAATTAACCACATAGATACATAGCACACTCAATCGGATTAACAAAATATTCTCAACGCAGCCCATTAGCATCCTCGAACGCCAGTAGTACATTATGGAAGGGTTCCTCAGTTTGGTAAACGTTATCATATAAAGTCTGTTTGGCTTTAGCTAGTTTCATGAGCTCATCTTGGGCTTTGTCTCTATCTACGCCATTGGTAGTAGAAATCACCTTTTGTTGTGCTATTTCTTTTTTGGCATACATATGCAATGCTTTTAAACTATGGTAATAATTAATGGCTGCATTTTGAAGCGCTGATGCTTTTTCTAAACCTGCTGTCTCTAAACTTTTAAGGGTATGCAACACGGTATCAAATTCCCTCTCTTGTTCATTCACCACATTTAAGGCACGATCAAAATCATCCGCAATTAAATAGTTGAGCTTACGAGATTCGGAGCCCTTTTTACCAATGAGCATTTGAGTAACCTTACGTTCCTGAATATCTAAGACGTGTTTAAATTCCATTGCTTTTTTATTCATACATGAACTTAAAAACAGCGCCGAACTTAGGAGCAATACAATGAGTCTTTTGGATAAAGCCATATCGCTAAAACAAAGCCCAGCTAAATAGGTTTGCCTTAGCGACATAAAGGTTTTAAAAATATTGGTTTTCCTTAAAAAGATGATGAAATCAGCCATTAGCTTACCTGCTGCCGCTTATTCAAATAATACAAGGGTATGCCAATTAGCGCAATGATCAATCCAGGCCAAGTGAAATAAGGTTTATAGATGATCAACAGTACACAAAAGCTTAATCCTAAAACAATATAGATGGCAGGTAAAACAGGATAGCCTATGGCTTTGTATGGTCTTTCCAAATCGGGCTTTTTTGCTCGAAGAATGTAAATACCGATAATGGTGAGTACATAAAACAATACCGCAATAAACGTAATCATGTCCAACAAATCGCCATACTGCCCACTTAAACATAAAATAGAAGCCATTACAAATTGAATCCACAGGGCGTAAGCTGGTACTGCATGTTGATTGAGCTTGGCTGTTTTTTTAAAGAACAAACCATCTTTAGCCATACTATAGTATACCCTAGCTCCCGCCAATATCAACCCGTTGTTACAGCCAAATGTAGCTACCATAATGAGCAAAGCAATAATTGCGGTACCATTGGAACCAAATATGGCCTGCGAAGCTGCAATGCCTACCCTATCCTTTTCTGGCGTGGCAATTTCTGTTAAAGGCAATACCATAGTAAACATTAAGTTGAGCAGTACATAAATAAGTGTTACCAATAAAGTACCCAACAACAAACTCAAACCTATATTTCTTTTGGGATTATTGATTTCACCCGCTACAAACGTTACGTTGTTCCAAGCTTCGTAACTCATAATGGCACCCACCAATGCCGAGGCAATCGCTCCTCCGAAAGCTGGGAGATTCTGATAACTTAGGGAAGAACCATCTGGCAAAATCTTCTTGAGCTGAAAAGCATCGCTCCAATTGATACGTACTACATCGGCTTTAAAGTAAATGAAACCGAAAATGATCAATCCTGCAATACTCGCAATTTTGGTCAGCGTAAAAACCAACTGAATCCATTTACCGCCTTTTACCCCTTTGGTATTGATGTAGGTTAGGACAAAAATAAGTCCTATGGCCAATATTTGTGCGGGCGAAACCTTAAAACTACCGATGCTAAAAAGCACTAGGTCTTCGCTTACACCAGGCACAAAATAAGCTAAGAATTTGTAGAAAGACACGCCTACCGCAGCAATGGTTCCTGTTTGGATCACCGCAAATAAGCTCCAACCGTAAATAAAAGCAGTTAAGGGATTGTAAGCTTCCTTTAAATATACATACTGACCTCCCGCCTTCGGGTACATCCCACTGAGCTCTCCATAACTTAATGCCGCGGTTAAGGTCATAAAACCACCGATGATCCATACTAAAATTAACCAACCTGCCGACCCTGTATGACGGGCAATATCAGCACTCACAATAAAAATACCCGAGCCTACCATGCTCCCCACTACCAGTAGCGTAGCGTCCAGCAGGTTCAATTCCCTTTTAAATTGTTTAGCGTTCTCTTCTTGTTTCATCACTCAATTATTTTAAAGTTGCGGTAGTTAATGGGGTTACAGGTGTAGTGTTCGGAATGCGTCCGTGCAACTCCGATAGGGATGCATTTGGCACTTGGCTAAGGATATGCTTTGCGAATATTTCAGATTCTTCCATCAATGGGAAACCCGAAAAAATGAATGCACGAATGCCCATATCCATATAGCGGTTCAGTTTGTGGATGATCTGATCGGGATCACCCACCAAACTGCCACCACAGCCAGAAAACACTTTACCGATGGTCGTCCATAAGTGGGGTTCGATATAACCTTCGCTATCGGCATTTTTACGCATTTCATCTTGCCTAATCACTCCCAAGGAACGTGAATCCTCTCCTCTTGCTCTAATCTCGGCTGCTCGTTGCTCGTTAAAGAAGCTCAATAGTTTTTTGGTCTGTTCCTTGGCGGCATCTTCCGTCTCTCTTACAATTACGTGAACTCTCAAACCAAAATCTATTTTCCTACCATATTTAGCCGCTCTTTGGCTCATATCTTTCATCGTTTCATACATAGCTTCTTCTGTTTCGGGCCACATTAAAAAAGTATCGCAGTATTTGGCACAAATTTCCCTTGCCCCTTCCGAGGTTCCTCCGAAATACAATAATGGCCCGCCATTTTGCTGATAGGGCTTTACAGGATCCGCAGCCATTTTAAATTGATAAAGCTCCCCTTTGAAATCAATTTCTTCCTGTGTCCAAGCTTGCTTTAATATTTCGATATTCTCTGCGCAGCGTAAATACCTCAACTCAGGGTCTTCCCTTAAACCTGGGAGATCGGAATTGATAATATTGATGGTTAACCTGCCTTGGAGCATGTGGTCTAACCCTGCTAATGACCTGGCCAACATTGGTGGATGGTATTCGCCAGTGCGAATAGCCGTAATTAAATTGATATTCTGGGTAAAGGGTGCCACTCCCGAAGCGAAAGTGAGCACCTCTTGTCCGACAGTATAAGCCGTTGGCAGTAATATTTTGTTGTAACCTAAGCGGTCGGCAGCTAATGTAATGTCTTTACAATGCTCGAAGCTGCTTCTTCGTTTGCCATCCAATAAGCCTAAATACTCGGTATCTCCGCCAATAATATCGTTGAACCAAGAAATTTCTGCGACGCGTTGTGTGGTTTTAATAGGTACGGTTGTGATGTGATTTAACATGTTATGGTTTCTTGTAAATGGTTTTACCTTCCTTGATGGTTTGCAACACCTTAATATCCTTGATTTTGGCGACCGCTACTTTTAGTGGATTTTCAGAAAGAATCACCAAGTCGGCCTTCTTTCCAACCTCAATAGAGCCTTTCTCTTTTTCTTCACCATATTGATAAGCGCCATTGATAGTGATGGCCCTCAAACCTTCTAAAACAGTTACCCTTTCCGCAGGACCTATCACTTGGCCCGAACGTGATTCACGGGCTACCGATGTCCACCATAAGAAGAGCTGACTGATAGGTGTTACCCCAAAATCAGTATGGTTGGTAAAAACAATCTGTCTGTTTTGTGCAGATTTTAACGGACTTAAAAACCAAGCCCTTTCTTTACCTAGGTTACGTACATGTACATCGCCCCAGAAAAAAGCGTGATTAGTAAAGAATGAAGGAATAAGCCCCAAAGTTTTGTAATCGTCCAATTGGTCTGGTCTTACAAACTGCGAATGGATAACCACTGGGTGCAAAACATTGCTACGGGCAGCGAATTGCTGATTGGCCTTTTTAATCGCTTTGATGTACATGTCAATTGCTGCATCGCCATTGCAATGGGTAAAAGGCTGAATGTTGTTGGCAAAACAATATTGCACGGCTTCGTCCAATTGCTCTTGCGTAATGGTAGGGATGCCCGTGCAATGTTCATGGCAACCTGGTACATCTACTTGGTAAGGTTGCGTAAAAAAAGCGGTCTTTCCTTGTGGCGAGCCATCTGTAAATATCTTAGTTCCCTTTAATTTTAAATGATTATCAAATTGATTAAAAGCATATTTACGCTCGTTAACTAAACGAGATAGAATGGCAAATGACGGCAAAGCCTCAATATCAATGTAAAGTCGTTTTCTTTTGGCCGCTTCTTTTAAAAGTTCAATGGAAGGCAAACTACTGGCCCCATCCTGCGCCGTAGTAACTCCCTCACTAGCATACAATTGCTGCTGTTCATCTAATAAGCGTAATTGCTCCTCTACACTTGGCTTCTCTCTATCTCCACTGGTTTTCAGTACTGAACGGCCTCTTTCTAAAAGTAAACCTGTAGGCTGTCCATCCTTGCCTTTTACCACTTGTCCACCCTCTGGATCTTTGGTATGAGCATCCACTCCAGAGATTTTTAAAGCATAAGAATTCACCACCACCATGTGACCAGAGGTATGAGTAAGTAACACTGGATTACTTGGAAAAGCAGCATCCAAATCTTCTTTGTTAGGATGTCTTCCTTCTTTCAATTGGTCGGGGTCGTAACCTCTGGCGTTAATCCACTCTCCAGCTTTAATGCCCTTTTCTTTTTGGAAAGCCTTAAGCACCGTGATAATATCCGCAATAGTTTTAACGGTACCTACGGGTGGCGGTGATAGATCTGCCGTATTAGATCTACCCAAGCTCATAAAATGACTGTGTCCGTCAATAAAACCTGGAATAAGGGCTTTCCCTTTCAAATCAGTCACCTTGGTTTGACTGCCTTTTAATTGGTTGATGTTTGCGGTACTGCCTACTGCTAAAATCTTTCCATCCTTAATGGCTACGGCTTCTGCTAATGAATTGTTTGCATCAACGGTGAGGACATTGCCATTGATGTAGATTTCATCGGCAACAGTCTGTTTATTTTTAAAGGCATTAAAGAAAATTAGCGCGACAAAGGCTAAAGATGCTAAGCTAAAAGCGATGTTCTTTTTCATTTTTAAGTTGTTTAGCCACAAATGCACAGATTGAATTACTCTTTATGAAAATCAAAAAGCTTTATCTGTGCATCGGTGGCAATAATCATTTCAAGATTTATATCCCTCCGTTGGTACCCTGCTCATCCGCTGGAATTGGCCAGATGTAGTTATTTGCCGTTGGCAACACTTGGGCCACACTACCTATACCACCTGTTTTAGCGGGGAAAGGTTGTACCCTGCGCTGCAAATCTGCCGTTCTAAAACCTTCACCCAACAGCTCTATCCTACGTTCGGTTAAAATGGTGTTAATCAAATCGGCTTTAAGGGTAATGGCTGTCGCAGGAAAGGTATAGCTGGCATCCGAACGTTTCCTAACCGCATCCAATAAAGCTCTTGCTGTCACTAAATCATCCGTTTCTGCTGCTGCTTCCGCATAGTTCAACAACACTTCGGCGTAGCGTAGCACTGGAATATAATCGGTAAACGGGCTGGCTGATTTAGGAAACTTGTTCAGCACATTCTGCCCATTCTTCACGATAATCAATCCTTTTCTGGCATCTGTAGAAGTAACACCAGACAAAGCGGGATTGGTATAGATTCCAGCATTGTTTAAGGATAAGATGACCGCTCCTACGTAATTGTGTGCCAAAGCACTCTGCGAATCTGGCGCATCCAAAGCATTGAAAGGAATAAAGAAAATGGCTTCATTACCAGTATAGCTACCACCAAATACGGTAGCAATATTGGTTTCCAATCTATGCGTAGTGGTTCCAGCCGTGTATACAAAAGGAGCAGTAGTGGTTGGCACCAACTTTTTGGCTTCCAAAACCACCTTAGGGAAATCGCCTTTGGCTAAATAAACCCTAGTTTTTAGCGCAATGGCACTTGCTTTATGTGCTCTAGAAGTATTGAGCGCATTGCTACTGTATCCAGTGGGCAAAGTAGCTTCAGCCTCGTCTAAATCTTTAATGATTTGATTATAGATAGCCGCTACACTTGAACGGGGCAAGTTATCGTTACCCGCAGAAGTTTGCGGAGTAAGTCTTAAGGGTAGTCCTGCACTTGCACCCTGGTCGGTAAGGTATGGTTTGGCATAAACCTGTACCAATGCAAAATATGAAAGTGCCCTCACAAACTTGGCTTCGGCCAAATATTGGTCTTTCAAGGTACCTGTTACGATGGTAGAACTGCCTACTCGGTCTAAAAATATGTTCGAATTATTGATGGCCTGATAAGCGAGGCTCCAAAGGTTCCCTACAAAACTATCCGTGGAAAGCGCTGTATGCTGCCAAATTAAGGCACCTTCGGCCGCATTGCCAGAGTTTTGGCTAAACTCCTCTCCCCGCTGTTCGTTAAACAAAATATAACGGCCGCCATAAAACTGTGCCCTTTGCACTCGGTAGTACAAATTGTTTACTTGCGCCAAAATCTTCTCTGGCGTGCTAAATGCAGAAAGTTCGGAAATGGAAGTCTGTGGCTCGGTATCAAGTATATCTTTGGTGCAGGAAGGTGCCAATAGGGTAAATACCCCCGCAATTATCCCTACTGCCAATTGTTTTTGATGTTGGAATATCGTTTTCATGTTCGTGTAGTAAATGGATTAAAACTGAAGATTTAAGCCCAAGGCAAAGGTTCGGGCATTTACCACCGCATTATGGTCTTTACCAGAAGCGATAGAATTTCCGTTAATGGAAATCTCTGGGTCTGAACCACTATAATTGGTAATGGTAAACAGGTTGGTGGCCTGTGCATAAATCCTTAAACTCGAAATACGTCCATTAAACAATTTTTGTGCAGGCAAACGATAGCCCAAAGCCACATTCTTTAATTTCAGGAAAGAACCGTCTTCCACCATTGCCGAGTTGGTAATGGAAAATCCAGTAGATACGTTATCCGAGAAATAAAGTTTAGGAATATCGGTGACCTGCCCTTGAGTAGTCCACCTATCCAACACGAAAGTTCCGTTGTTAAAATAGCGTTGGTCTAGCAAATTGGCTCTGGTACCGTTGTAAATTTTGTTTCCTCCAGAAAAGATGATACCAAAGTCAAAATCGAACCTTTTATAGCTGAAATTATTATTTAAACCTCCGTAGTAAGTTGGCAAAGAGGAACCCTGTATCCTTCCATCTAAATAATTATCTATGGCTGGAGCCACAGAACCGTCTAAATAAGTCCACTTGTTAGCAGCAACATGATTGTACTGTACTTCCTGACCATTTCTGTTGATAAAAATACGGTTACCATTAGCTGGGTTGACGCCATTGGTAGGCACTGCCCAAATAGAACCGATGGAATATCCTTCCCTGGTCATGTTTTGGATACCGAAATTGCTCGGAGTATAAATATCTGTACCGTTGAATAACGTGGTTACTTTATTTTGAAGGGTAGAAATGTTGAAATTAGCATTCCACTTAAAATCATCTTTTTGGATAATGGCAGCTGTTAAGGCAAACTCAAATCCCTTATTGTAAAGTGAGCCCACATTGGCACTAATCACATTCCCAGGAATACCCTTTGAAGGTGCCTGTTTAGCGTCTAGAATCAAGCCATCAACTTTGTTATTGTAGTAATCGGCCTCTAGGGTTATTCTGTCTTTTAAGAATGAAAGTGCTAAACCGATATTGCTTTTCTTACTGGTCTCCCATTTTAACTGGTCGTTTCCTGCTTGCGTAAAACCTAAAGTAGGTATACCATTATAAGTGGCTGCGCCGTATAATCCTAATGATGGAAAATCTCCAATGTTGATGTTGCCTACTTCACCGTAACTGGCCTTGATTTTAAAGCGATCGAAAACAGAAGCGAGTGCTGAACTTTTGAAGAAATCTTCTTCCGAAAGCACCCAGCCTAATGAGCCACCATTGAAATTACCGAATCGATTATCTTTGGGCAAGCCCGAATAACCATCTCTCCTGAAACTGTAGCTCAGCAAATACTTGCTTGCAAAGCTGTAGTTCAAATTAGCGAAATAAGAAATAAAACCATTTCTGCTTTGAACGTTTCCGCTAGGTGTAATGGTAGTAAAACCTCCTTGGTAACTGGTAAAGAAAGGATCAGAAAGCCCCGTGCGTTGAGCGCCCCAGCCATCAACCGTGGTTACAATCTCTTCGTAACCTGCCAGCACATTTATGTTGTGCTTTTCTGCAAAGGTTTTGTTGTAACTAAGGGTGTTTACCCAATCGGTTCTGTTTAATCTCCTGTTGGTGTTGGTTGCTATTCCATTAGCCGCACCAGCATCACCATGTAAGCCATTTTGAAAGCTCAGGTTCTCGATATAAAGTTTGTTCAGCCCGTAAACTGTTTTAAATTTTAAACCTTTTAAAACCTCTAATTCGGCGTATACATCACCAAGCAACGAATTGCTTTCGGAACTGTATTTATCTAAATCGAGGATAAGCTGCAAATTATAGGCGTTAATATTGCCTACATAGGCCGCACTGGAAGCATTGCTGTTATTAGCGCCATAACCTACCCTTTGCTTATCTTGAACATTGTAAGAACCATCTTCATTATACACAGCCACGTTTGGCGGCAAAATGTAGGTCATACGGGAAAGTGCATCGGTGCCAATGTACTGGCCAGGTAAGGAGCCCGTAGCAGGACCACGTCCCAGCGTATTGTTGTAGCCCAAGTGCGTACCTACAACAAGATTACTGAACAGCTTATGCTCTAAATTGATACGAGCCGTTTTTTGGTCTTGGTCGTTAGTGCGCAGAATACCATTTTGTTTGCCGTAAGCCAAAGAAATGAAATAGTTGGTAGACTCATTGGCTCCTGAAAAACTCACATTATGGTTTTGGGAAACCCCATTGTGATAAGCCACATCATACCAATCGGTATTCACGGTTGAGCCGTCAGATCTTGTTTGCAAAGCAAAACCTGGCTGCTTGCCCGCATTCACCATGGCTTCGTTTTTAATGGTGACGTACTGAGAGGCATCTAACAGCTTTGGTAAATTTGCTGGGGTACTTACGTTCACCCAAGCATCGTAATTGACTTTGGTTTTGCCTGTTTTACCTTTTTTGGTGGTCACTACCACTACCCCGTTTGCCGCCCTTGAACCATAAATAGCCGTAGCCGAAGCATCTTTCAGTACGTCGATGGATTCGATATCGCCAGGATTGAGATTGGCCAAAGGATTGTTGCCTACGTTACCGCCTTGTTGCCCTGTAAAAGAAGGCACGCCGTCAATCACAATTAAAGGGTAAATCCCCGAAGAAATAGAGTTGATACCCCTAATACGGAAAACTGGAGCAGCATTAAGTACACCACTAGGTTGCACAATATTTACCCCAGCGGCTTGTCCGCCAATTAATTGATCGAAACTTTGCGCAGGGCGATTAGCAATTTGCTTGGCACTCACCCTCGAGGCCGAACCCGTAAAGTCCTGTTTCTTTTGAACGTTATAGCCTGTAATAACAATGCCACTCAATTCATTGGTGATTTCTTGTAGTTCAATGGTAATGGGCGAACCATTCGCGGTTACTTTTTGCTTTTCGTAACCGATGTACGAAACAATCAGGTTATAGGGGAAAGATTGACCTGTAACCAGGTTGAATTTTCCATCGGCATCCGTTTGCGTTTGGTTGGTTACCCCTTCTATTTGCACTACGGCACCAGCCAAAGGCTCTTTGGTACGGGAATCAATCACCTTACCCGTTAATTTGGAGTTGATTAAAGGAGTATTTTGGGCGGTAGAAGTAAAAGAGAGGAAAAATAGAAATATGGAGAGACTTAGCTTGGAATGTTTTGACAAAGCCCTACCCTTAAAAAAGCGGTTGGCTTTTCCATTTTTTTGCATAATTTTACAATGGTTTTAATTAGAGAATTGAAGCAGGTTGCAACGCCAATTGATCACCTGTTTCTGCTTTAACACCGAAGGGGAAATATTTTTATTTCCCTTTTTTATTTTTAGTATAGTTTAACACATCATACACCTACCTCCGCAATAAAAAAATCATTATTAATGTTATTTGTCTGTTGAAATTTCAGCAGCAAATATAGGAATTAATAATAGACTACAAAATTAGTAGACTATTTTATTTGATTTATTTTTAGTGGCTTAAAAGGTCTTTAAAGCGCTTTTGATAATAAATTCAATACTCACCTTAGGAATAAGAGGGAACATACTCTTATGTGTCTATGTGGTTATAATTTATTGAACATTTAAGAACCACATAGGCACATAGGCCACTCAATCTGGAAATTACATGTACCTCTTCAAAGCTTCCCAAAGAATTGGGTCATACTCGTAAACATCTGGCCTGAATTGTACATTGCCTTTACCATCTGCCCATGCAGTATAATAAGCGATGAACACACCAATGCTCTTACGGGGCGAATACCAAGTAGGTTTTAATTGGAAAACATTCAAGGTATCAGTTTTTTTAGCCAGTTTCTTTTTAAAGATTTCGTTTTTGGTCGTATCCACAGGAGGTAAATCCACATCCATACGCAATTTATCGTACTGATATTTGTCTTTCACCATTAACTCTGCAAATTTCAAAGGCTGTTCAATACGCACACAACCGTGGCTAATGGCACGATTGGCCAATTTAAATCCGTATTTGTTGTTGGTATCGTGCAAGTAGATGCTCGAACTATTATCAAACACAAACTTGAACTTGCCCAGCGCATTCCCCTCTCCAGAACCTTGCTTAAACTTAAATGGCAACTTTTCGCGTGGATATTTGTTCCAATCAATGGTATCGGGGTCGGCCACTAATTTGTCTTTGTAGTAAACCTTGATATTGTTATTCGAAAGATAGAAAGGATCTTTTCTTGCCATCCAATAAATTTCACTTTTAGCAATACTCACGGGGATATTCCAAATAGGATTTACCTGTATGGCATTAAAAACACTGAATAACTGTGGGGTTTCGTGATTTTTAGGCTTATCATCCAGTTTGCCCGATTTTAAAAAGACTTTCATCTTTTCGGCATAAGTCGCCTCACGTTTACCTCCTACGCAAACATTCATATGTGCTAGGGTGTCTGCTTTCCTAAACCAAGTGAGTGTAAAATCAGGGATGTTTACCACTACCAGTTCTTCTGTTTGTAGCGGTAAGCGCCAGCGCATACGCTCCATATTCATCTTAATGGCCTTTACTTGTGGTGTTTCATCCGTGCCTAAGCTATCACGATAATGGGCCAGCGCTCGTTTAAGCGCCAAATAAGCATCCGTAGAAGGTTGTGCCTTTTTCAGTTTGGCTACTAAATTGTCAGTATTCAGTACTGAATCCATCTTCAAACTATCAGGGCGCTGTAGTTGAATATAAAAGCGGTTAAAGAAATTTTTAGGGTTGATACTCCCATACGCCATAAAATTGGTGTACTTATTTAAGGCATACGCAGCATTTAACTCAAGGTCGGCCACCACTTCGTAAACCTCCTCAATGGTTTTAAACTGATTTCTGTTGAGTACCTGTAATTCTTTTTCGTAAACGGTGTAGTTAAATATCTCAGGGTTAAAACCATCGAGCTTGCTATTGGATAAATAGTTTTTTAAACTGTCCAACTGTCCATTCACATAAAAGCGGGTAACCAATTGCGGCAGGTATTCGTTCTTTTCGTAAAAAGCAGTAATAATCTTAGGATTTAAAAATCCTTTGCGCTGTTCCTCTAATTTTGCTTTAAAGATGGGCTTATATACAGCGGTGTCAAATTTGTTGTACAGCTTATTATTAAAATGTTCAGTCAATACTACAGCAATCTCGGGCTTCTCTTTAAACCAGCTACAGGCACTTAAAACACAACAAAGAAGGGAAAGAAGTAGCGTTTTTTTCAAACTTAGAAAGGGATTAGTCAACATTAATTATTCTTAGATAGGTAGATAATACAAATAAAATGCCATTATTTTTTGCATTGTATACTAAACTAGTATATATTTGCCATACGTTCCTGCAAAATTAAGGAAAAGAAAGTTAGTATAATGATTCAATTTTTAAACCATCACGTACATTACCACCATCGCCATTGCGGCGATATGTAATGTTATGTTCTGTACTTCAGAGCGGTTTAAAATAGATTTTATATTTCTTATCTTTTAATTTTAGTAAGTGAAAACTCTTAAAATAGCTATCCAGAAATCGGGTAGATTAAACGAAAAATCAGTAGAAATTCTTAAAAATTGTGGTTTATCATTCGAAAACTACAAAAGCTCATTGATTTCAACAGTAACCAACTTCCCATTAGAAATCTTATTCCTTAGAGACGATGATATTCCTGAATATGTGCAGGATGGCATTGCCGACTTGGGCATTGTGGGCGAAAATGTGATTGTTGAAACAGGAGCCAATGTTTCTTACCTACAAAAACTGGGCTTTGGCAAATGCTCTCTAAAAATTGCCGTTAAAAATGATAGCGATATCAATAGCGTAGCGCAATTAGATGGCAAGGTGATTGCCACCTCCTACCCTGTAATTTTAGAAAAATTCTTAAAAGCCAACCAAGTTTCGGCACAAATCAGGAACATCTCTGGTTCGGTGGAAATTGGTCCAGGCTTAGGCTTAAGTGATGCCATTTTCGACATCGTATCTACTGGCGGCACCTTAAAAAACAATGGCCTTAGACCTTTCACCAGCGTGATGGATTCGCAGGCAGCCTTAGTATGTACCCCAGGTTTAGAATTCAATACCGAAGTATTAGAACTGGTTCAAAGAATCCAATCGGTACTTAGAGCCAGGACTACTAAATATGTAGTGCTTAACGTGGAGAAGAAAAACCTTAAGGCAGTAGTTGAATTATTGCCAGGCGTAAAAAGTCCAACGGTAGTTCCTTTGTTCGAGGAAGATTGGGTAGCCGTTCATTCGGTAATTGATGAGCAAGATTTTTGGGTAAAAATCAATAGCCTAAAAGCCGCGGGTGCACAAGGTATCGTGGTGATGCCAATCGAGAAAATCATTACGTAAGTTTGAAATATTGAAACCATTTAAATACATAGAAAGCTGTTTCAAAAAAGGAAGCCAAACTCGTTTTTCTTCCCGTGTTAGTTCAGAAAATTGCAGACGAACGAATAAAGAAACAAGCATTGCTTTTCGTTATTTCGACCGCGAAGTCCCGAATAGTTACGGGAGAGAAATCTTTGAAAATGCAGGTTTTAATTTCTGCTTCAAAGATCTCTCGACTACGCTCGAAATGACGACCGACTTAAGCGAAAACGATATACCTCTATGCGTTAAAAATGACAAAAATTACTCAAAATATTTAATTTTTACTATTAACTATTAGTTAATTTAAAATTTTAAAACATTGAAAATCTATAACTTTAAAGATTTAACTCAACAAGAACTGAAAGAACTATGTTCTCGGAGCATTTCTGACGACAACTTAGTTAAATCGAGGACAGAAGAAATCATCAACAACGTAAAAAGCAATGGCGACAACGCCTTGCTCAGCTACGCTCAACAGTTCGACAACATCGAACTTTCTTCTCTCTTTATCGACAAAAACGAACTGGCCGAAATTGCGAAACAAATTCCTTCATCGGTTAAAAGTGCCATCGATACGGCCTACCAAAATATCCATACCTTTCATGCCTCGCAACTTAAGCAGGAGGACAAAGTAGAAACCATGCCAGGCGTAACTTGTTGGCGTGAGGCAAGGGCAATTGAACGGGTGGGCTTATACATCCCAGGAGGTACCGCTGTACTACCCAGCACTTTCTTAATGTTGGGCATTCCAGCTAAAATTGCTGGTTGCAAAGAAATCGTGGTTTGTTCGCCACCCCAGCAAGACGGAAAGGTGAATTGCTACATTGCTTACGTAGCTACACTACTCAACATCGAAAAGGTTTATCTTGTTGGCGGCGCACAAGCCGTTGCGGCCATGGCCTACGGTACCGAAAGCATTCCTCAAGTTTATAAGATATTTGGCCCAGGAAACCGTTATGTCACCGAAGCCAAAAAACAAGTACAAAACAGCGTGGCCATCGATATGCCCGCGGGCCCATCGGAGGTTTTAGTGCTCGCAGATGATACTGCCATTCCGTCATACGTGGCCGCAGACCTTTTAGCGCAAGCAGAACACGGGACTGATAGTCAGTCGATTTTAACTGTTACCTCAAATGATACTGCAAATAAAATTATTGAGGAAGTAGAAAAGCAATTGCTAGCCTTACCTAGAAAGGACATTGCCGCAGCAGCCATCGCCAATTCCTACGTCATGTTAGTGGACGACCTAGCCGAAGGAATGGAATTTAGCAACATCTACGCTCCCGAACACTTGATATTGGCCACAGAAAAATACGAATCACTTATCCCATTGATCAACAATGCAGGTTCGGTGTTCTTGGGCAATTTAACCCCTGAAAGCGCAGGCGATTATGCTTCAGGAACTAACCATACTTTACCAACAAGTGCTTTTGCCAAAGCCTATTCTGGCGTTTCTATTGATACTTTCATTAAGAAAATCACGTTTCAACATCTATCTGCCAATGGTTTAAAAAATATTGGTACTACCGTTGAAGTACTTGCAGAAGCCGAAGGCCTACAGGCGCACAAGAATGCAGTGAGTATTAGACTTGAGGGACTAGGAGTTAGTGGCTAGGAACAAGTCGAACCAACAAAACAACTAAAAAACGAAACAACAAAATGGACGTAAGAGACCTACAACGAGAAAATATAAAAAACCTTAGCCCCTACTCTACCGCTAGGGACGAATTTAAAGGGCAAGCAAGTGTTTACTTAGATGCCAACGAGAATAGTTTTGGCTCGCCACTACCTGCCGACTATAACCGCTACCCAGACCCTTTGCAATTGGATTTAAAAGATGCCATTAGCAAAATCAAAGGCGTGCCTATTGAAAACACCTTTTTGGGCAACGGTAGCGACGAAGCGATCGACTTACTTTTCAGAGCTTTTTGCAACCCTGGAAAAGACAATGTGATTATCCTGCCGCCTACCTACGGCATGTACGAAGTATCGGCAAACATCAATGATGTTGAGGTAAGAAAAGTGAACCTCACTCCCGATTTTCAACTGGACTTGGAGAAGATTGCTGAAACGATTGACGCAAACACCAAAATCATTTTCATTTGCTCCCCTAACAATCCTACGGGAAATTCTTTAAATAGAAGCGATATAGAGACGATTCTAGCCAACTTCAAAGGCTTGGTGGTGATAGATGAGGCTTACATCAATTTCGCAAAGCAGAAGACCTTTATCCAAGAATTGACGGAATATGCCAACTTGGTAATCCTACAAACTTTTTCAAAAGCTTGGGGTTTGGCAGCTTTACGTTTGGGCATGGCCTTTTCTTCAACTCACGTAATTGACATCCTGAACAAAGTAAAACCGCCTTACAACATCAACCAAGCTACACAAGATTTAGCTTTGGCAGCCTTGCAAAACATTCAACAGGTAAACGAATGGATTAAGATTACGGTAAACGAACGCGAGAGATTAGCCAATGCGTTAAGCAGGCTGGAGAAAGTGAGAAAAGTTTACCCATCTGATGCCAATTTCATTTTAGTTCAAATTGACCACGCACATTGGACCTATCACCAATTGGTAGACCAAGGCATTATTGTGAGAGACCGCTCCAAAGTAGTGCTTTGCGACGATTGCCTACGCATTACCATTGGCACCATTGAAGAAAACAACCAACTTTTAACCGCACTAGAAAAACTATAACCCCCAACCCCTAAAGGGGCTTAATACAAATTGCATAATGAACCACAACACAACAGATTTATCATCTTCCAATCCCCCTTTAGGGGGCAAGGGGGTGAAAATTTTATTCATCGACCGCGATGGTACGCTCAATATTGAACCTGATGATGAACAGGTAGACAGTTTTGCAAAACTGAAATTTTACCCAAGAGCTTTATACTACCTATCGAAAATTGCCAATGAACTGGACTACAAATTAGTGATGGTGACTAATCAGGATGGATTGGGTACTTCCTCACATCCTGAAGAAAGTTTTTGGCCTATACAAAACTTTATTGTAGATACTTATGCTGCCGAAGGTGTAGTGTTTGATGAGATAGTCATTGATAAAACCTTTGCCAAAGACAATGCGCCGACCCGTAAACCAGGCACTGCCCTACTGACCAAATATTTTGGAGAAGGGTACGATTTGCCCAACTCATATGTGATTGGCGATAGGCTTAACGACATTGTGTTGGCAAAGAATTTAGGCGCTAAAGGAATTTATATCCGCAATAACGATGGCTTGGGTTCGGCAGAGAATTTGGACAAATATGAAACGTTAAGTGATATTATTGCTTTAGAAACCAAAAACTGGGAAGACATTTACACCTTCCTTCGTGGTGGTGCCAGAACCGTTAAGCACGAACGCAAAACCAACGAAACGGATATCAGCATTAAGCTAGATTTAGATGGCACAGGTAAAGCCAAGATTGACACTGGTTTAAATTTCTTTGACCATATGTTGGACCAAATCGCCCGTCACGGTGGAATGGATTTAGAGATTATTGCCAAAGGCGATTTGCATATTGACGAGCACCACACCGTGGAGGATACGGGTATTGCATTAGGCGAAGCCTTTGCAAAAGCAATTGGCAACAAATTAGGCATTGAGCGTTACGGTTTTTGCTTACCCATGGACGATTGCTTAGCGCAAGTAGCCATTGATTTTGGTGGCAGGAACTGGATTGTTTGGGATGCCGAATTTAAGCGTGAACGTGTAGGCGATGTACCTACCGAGATGTTTTTCCATTTCTTTAAATCGTTTAGCGATGCAGCCAAATGTAATTTGAACGTTAAAGCTGAAGGGGAAAACGAACACCATAAAATTGAGGCAATCTTTAAAGCTTTTGCCAAGGCAATTAAAATGGCGGTTAAACGTGATGCAGAAAAAATGGTCTTACCGAGTACGAAGGGAGTCTTATAGGAATTAGTGGCTAGTGGTTAGTAGCTAGTGGTTAGTAGCTAGTGATTAGTGGCATAACCCCTTCCCGTCATTTCGATGAGGCACGAAGAGAAATCTAGCAATCTACAACATCGTTAGATTTAACTTCGCTGATTTTCAATACTCACTTCAATATGTTACATATCGAAATGACGAAAGCAACTACATTAAAAGGAAATTAAAATGGACAACACAACCTCAAATAACACCATTGGTATTGTAAATTACGGTGCTGGTAATATTTTTTCTCTAACGGCAGCGTTAGATAGGCAAGGAATTAGCTACGGCATGGTGAATACTGAAGCTGATTTGGAAAAGTATAGCCATATCATCATCCCTGGGGTGGGCCATGCGGGTGCCGCCATGCAAAAATTGCGACAAACGGGACTAGTTGACGCCATTAAAGCCTTAACAAAACCTGTGCTGGGCATTTGTGTGGGCATGCAACTGCTTTCCGACCACTCGGAAGAGGGCAATGCGGACTTGATTGGCATAGTACCCATTAAAACTAAATTGTTCGACAAAACGCTAGGGATTAAAATACCGCACATGGGTTGGAACAACGTTAATTTTACAAACAATCCGCTGTTTACCAATGTTAAACCTCTTGCACAATTTTACTTTGTTCATTCTTATTTTATTGAATATAACCCTATTTTTGACATCGCCTTGGTAACTTATGGAAACAAGTTTTCAGCGGCCATACAGAAAAACAACTTCTTCGGCGTTCAATTCCATCCAGAGAAATCTGGCGAAGCGGGAGAACAGTTATTAAAGAACTTTTATAATTTGACTATTTAATGTGATGATTTGGAGGGATTAGCTGATGTGATGATTAGCCAAATACCCGCGAAACTCACAACTAAAAACCCATAACTTATAACCCTTTTAAACCTTATAGAAAATGTACATCATTCCTGCAATTGATATTTTAGATGGCAAGGTAGTTCGCTTACGTGAAGGTGACTATAACCAAAAAACTGAATATAACGTTTCTATCGAAGATATGATTGAGCAGTATCGGTCAAACGGTACAGATTATATCCATATTATTGACTTGAATGGTGCCAAAGGCGATTTCAGCAACCAAAAAGCCTTGTTCGAAATCATTAAAAAAACAGACATGAAGGTGCAATATGGTGGCGGTATCCGTACCATTGAGCAAGTAACCAATTTGCTAGATGCAGGTATCCATCGCGTAATTGTGGGTACACAGGCCATCAGCAACCCTGATTTTCTTCCTCAATTGAGCGAGGCTTTTGCCAAAAAGGATGACTATGCTAACCGTATCGTTATTGCGATTGACGTATTGGACGAAGTGATTAAATACTCGGGATGGATGGAAAGCTCGCCAATTAAACTGATGGACTATGTGGATAGATGCTTGGCCCTAGGCTTTTTCCGCTTTTTATGCACCGACATTAACAAGGATGGCAAGCTTGGCGGTACCGCAGTAGAGCTTTACAAAAAACTGCTTGACCACTCTCCTATGATTAAACTCATTGCTTCGGGCGGCGTAAGCTCTATGGATGATATTAAAGAACTGGCTCAATTACCGATTAGAAGTGTGGTGGTTGGTAAAGCAATTTACGAAAACCGAATTACCATTGAGGAAGTAAAACAATGGAATTTGAAGGAGTTGAGTTCAATATAGAATAGATTAAAAGATATTAGTAATTAGTATTTAGACTTTGTATAACGCGTCAACACTTAAACTTATACGCACCACGGTAGCCTTTATAAGCTTTCTAACTACTAAATACTAATATCTAAATACCCAAACACCCTTATGCTTTCAAAACGCATTATCCCCTGCCTGGATGTAAAAGATGGGCGAACTGTAAAAGGTGTAAACTTTGTTGACTTACGAGATGCTGGCGACCCTGTGGAACTGGCTGCCCAATATGCACAACAAGGTGCTGACGAACTGGTATTTTTAGATATCACCGCTACTCATGAACGTCGTAAAACGATGATTGAGATGGTAAAATCTGTGGCCAGACAACTGAATATTCCTTTTACCATTGGTGGTGGCATTACCGAAATTGCAGATGCTGAAGCCTTGCTTAACGCAGGTGCCGATAAAATTAGCATCAACTCTGCAGCGGTACGCAACCCCAAACTGATTGAGGAGTTGGCCAAAGCTTTCGGAGTGCAATTTGTAGTGGTTGCCGTTGACACCAAACATGTGGACGGTAAAAATTGGGTACACCTAAACGGTGGCCGCTTGATGACCGAACTGCAAACCGAAACATGGATTAAACAAGCTGAAGAACTAGGCGCTGGCGAAATACTGTTGACCTCAATGGATCATGATGGCACCAAAGCGGGCTTCGATTGCGATTTATTGAGAAAAGTAAACGATAGCATCAACATTCCGATTATTGCATCGGGTGGAGCAGGCAGCATGGAGCATTTTACAGAGGTTTTCCAAAAAGCAAACGTTGATGCGGCATTAGCGGCTTCAGTATTTCACTATGGAGAGATTTTAATACCAGATTTAAAACAGGAATTAAGTAGACATCAGATACCAGTAAGGATTTAAGCACCCCTTCCTTTCGACTTTTACATCATTCTGAGTGCAGCGAAGAATCTGCAAGTAGATAAAAAAATAGATTCCTTCTCAAGTCGGAATGACAATTGGAAAGATTGCTTCGTAAAACTCGCAATGACGACAATGGGCCAATAGACTATAACACAACAACAAATGAGCAACATTAACACCAATCAAATAGATTTTACCAAAACGGACGGCTTAGTTCCCGTAGTAGTGCAAGATAACCAGACCTTGGAAGTACTGATGCTGGGCTACATGAATGCCGAAGCGTTCGAAAAAACACAACAAGAAGGCAAAGTAACCTTCTTCTCTCGCTCCAAAAACCGTTTATGGACCAAGGGTGAAGAAAGTGGTGATTTCTTATTCGTTCAGTCTATTGCCATAGATTGTGATAATGATACGATATTGATTAAAGCCAACCCTGTAGGTCCAACTTGCCATACAGGTTCTCGTAGTTGCTTTAAAACCGATTTTAACCAGAATTTTATCTTCGAACTGGAAAACATCATTAACGATAGGTACGAAAATCCTGTAGAAGGTTCCTACATCAATAAGATGCGAGGTAAAGGATTAAACAAAATAGCTCAAAAAGTTGGCGAGGAAGGTGTTGAAACGGTAATAGCGGCCTTAGCAGAAACCAAAGAGGATTTGATTAACGAGGCTTCGGATTTGGTATTCCATTTAATGTTTTTACTTAAAGAGAAAGGTTTGAGCATTAAGGATATTGCCGAGAATTTGGAAAAGAGACATAAGTAGCATTATTTATCAAATCGCTAGATTTCCCTCATTCTTCTCCAAATCATCGGAGCAGGCTGTCGAAATGACGAGGAAGGGCAAACCTCGCAGGTTTTGAAAACCTACGAGGTTTAAACCAGTTCATTGCAAACGATTTTTATTTACCTTAGCATTTGGTTATACCGTCACTAAACAGTCCCTTTCTTCACATGCTAAAATACCTCTCATACGTTAACATCTTTTTAGGCCTGATATTTTTAGGTTTAGCCAAAGTAAATGGCAATAACCTTTTCCTTTTATTTTTACCGTCTATACTATTCAACTGGCTAACCCTAAACTATCTACTAAAAGGTTTTCCGTTAAAGAAATGGCATAAAGTAACAGGAGCCATTAGCTTTGCTTACTCATTGCTTTCAGCGGGCTATGCGGCTTACTCTCTAATCAGTTTAAGCTTCGGCACCTATTCTTATATCCTTCTCGCTGATTTTATTTACGGAGCTTCAACCATCGTTCAGCTGATATTGGCTTTAGGAAAAGATGAGCAGCTAAAGACATCTTCGGTTTCAGTAAGCGAGCGTTCCATACAGTAATGGTTGGTATGACGCCATCTTTTTGAGATTCCTCGTGCCTCGGAATGACGGGATGTAAGCACAAACCTCGTAGGTTTTGAAAACCTACGAGGTTTAATGAAGTAAAGAGAACCTGAAAATGATAGCTAGAACTTAAACAACTCCCCTAATTCGCTTTAACTTTAGCAGAAAACCTTCATAAAGCAAGATATTCAATCCGATAAGGCTCATTCCATAAAAGACGTCTTCAAAAGGAATGGTTTTTATGCGTAGCCCAATGATCTCATTGCTATTGTACCAAACAATGGGTGCATCAAGACCTGTGCCCGTTAACACGCCATTCACAATCAAAAATGGAATAATCATGATGAGGTAGGTGAAATAGAACTGCCCCAGCCAGTTGGGTTTCTTTATAAACGCCAAGTATGAAATCAACAGCACAAAAACTACAAAATTCATCATGGGGTACATTTTATGATAGAAGCAAAACAGCATCACCCCACCAAAAAGCACCAAAATCAACGAAATTGCTTTAGTAGGATAACTTCTTAGTGCTTGCTCTTTCCAAACACCAAAACAGTGATAGGAAAACAAACAAGCATAAGGTATGCACAGGAAAAAAAGAATTTCTTCAATGGGTAACCCCCATACAAAAACACCAAGCACATAATCTGGATTAAAACCCCACACCCCTTTTTCAGTAAACCACACATCCCAAACTAAAAACAAAACCGTAGTGATGATATTGGCGGGCAAAAAAGCTTTCACGTTTCTCCAAAACATCAATTTTGGATGAAAAGAACATAAAAACGGCACAATGACCGAAAAGAGATTGACCAGCAAGTACGTATATTGCTTCATGATTTTTGTTGCTGCATTTTTTGATATTGATAAGCTTCCCTAAAATATTTAAAAGGCACCCAAAGCATTCCAAAACACTCGCCATCATGTTTATCCAAATGTTTGTGGTGCATTTTATGGGCTCGCCTAATAGCTTTTAAGTAGATGTTATTGGTGTTTCTGAACCACTTAAACCGTTGGTGGATAAAAATATCATGCACTAAGAAATAACAAAAACCGTACAGTGTAATACCACCAGCAATGCCGATGGCAATGATGTTACCATAAACAGACCCCAATAAAAACAATAAGATTCCTGGCGTTGCAAAAATCAAGAAGAAAAAGTCATTTTTTTCGAAAACCTGACCATCATCTTTTTTGTGATGGTCTTTATGTAGGCTCCATAACCAGCCGTGCATCAAATATTTGTGCGCCAGCCAAGCCACGCACTCCATTGCTACAAAAGCCAATACTACACAAACAATTATCGTTAAAACCATTTTATTTCGATTTAAAGATGGTCAGTATCTGTTCAGTTCTATAATCAAAAATTTGCGCCAACTTTTTACGCACCATTAGCTTATTGGCCAATTGCCCCAACCAACCGAAAGAAATGGCATAGGTCACTTTATCTCTCATCAACACGGAACCATTTTTTTCTTCAAAGGTGTGCTCATGATGCCAATAAGCATAAGGACCTTTCAGCTGTTCGTCTACAAACGAATAAGGTGCATTTACCGCACTAATTTGGCTCAACCATTTTAAAGGAATACCTGCCAATGGCCGCACCACATATTCTATCGTCAGCCCATTATGAATATGTTCGGGCAAATCTTTTGTTACTACCTTAAATTCCATTTCAGCGGGCGTAATTTTGGCTAGATTGCTCGGGTTGCTGAAGAAATCCCAAGCTTCTGACACTGAAATAGGCAAAACAGTTTCCCTATATAATTCGTATTTCTTCATTTATCTACTCAACAAATGATTTAAAATTCCCTTATTCAAAACTTCCGCTAAAATAATTTTAAACCAAGGTGTATATTTTGCTGGATGAGCTTCCACATCTTTCTTTAAAGCCTCTATCGTTACATATTCCCAGTCGCTTACTTCATTTTCATCTGGTTGCGGCATTCCCGAAAACCTGCCCAAAAACACATGGTCAAATTCGTGCTCAAATAACCCTCCGCCTACATCGGCTTTATAAATGAAACTATAAGCCCATTTGGTTTCACAGACAATTCCCATTTCTTCCTTCAAACGTCTATTTACGGCATCTTGCAAGGTTTCCCCTGCTCTTGGGTGACTGCAACAGGCATTTGTCCACATACCTCCGCAATGATATTTATCCAAAGCACGCTGCTGAAGCAACACTTCATTTTTATCATTCCATAAAAAAACAGAAAAAGCACGATGTAGTTTTGCTTCTCGATGGGCCTGCATCTTCTCCATCAAACCCATCTCTCTATCTTCTGTATCTACTAATATTACTTCTTCCATTATTGGGTAACGCTGGTTAACTGTTGCTTTTCTTCAGGTGTTAATTTTTGTTGTTTCATAAACGAAACAATGGTTTTGGTCAGTTGTTCGTCTATTTGGTTATTATTTAAGCGTTTTAAGATTAACTTTTTATCGCTTTCAATATGATGGTTATAGCCCAATATGGATGGCGCCGACACTTGTGTCGCATATCTTAAAAATACCAGTTCTACATTCTCATTGTCTTTTGAGATGGCCGTATTGAGCATCTTTTTGCCAGCATTAAAATAACTCAACTTGGTAAATGGGTTAAAAACATGCTTAGCCATCACCATTTTAGTGGCACCTTTATAACCTAACACAAAAGCACTCTGCTCTTGCTTTTCTAAAATAGAAAGCAGGTTTTGTGCTGTTTGTTTGCTTTCTACAGACTTGGCATACATTGACCTAATGTTTTGCTTGGAAGATTCTGTAAACAGCAAAAAAAAGGCCGAGGCAAATAGAACAATTGGCTTAAACCACATGTGCTGACAATTTCCCAGAAGTCTGCGGCACAAAGAAAGTATTTAACATCAATAATGCCTTTTGGAAATCGGGCACTCTTACTCTTTTTTCCATGATGTGCTTTGCAGGAATCTCCTGTATTTTTCTAAATAATGATTTATAGTAAATGTAGGCCAAATATACGCCCTTTTTTGCGCAACGGGGTAGTTTTGCAATACCCACCAAGGCTTCGTCAAATTCAGCTTTTATCTCTTGCTCTATCAATGCTTTATCTTCTTCCGTAAAACAATCGAAGTTCATATTTGGAAAATACATCCTACCCAACTCCACATGGTCGGCCTTAATATCTCTCAGAAAATTCACTTTTTGAAATGCCGACCCTAACTTCATTGCAGCATGCCTTAGGGTATGATATTCATCGGCATCGCCGTTGCAAAACACCTTTAAGCACATGAGCCCAACCACTTCTGCCGACCCAAAAATGTACTTTTCATACAGCTGTTTGGTATATACCTGCTTTTCCAAATCCATTTCCATGCTATCTAAAAAAGCCTCAATCAGTTCGACATCTATTTGGTATTGATGTACAGCTTGTTGAAAGCTATTGATGATTGGATTTAAGCTGATTTTACTTTCTAAAGCCGCATAGGTCTCATTTTTCAGCTGTTTCAAAAGTCCTTTTCTATCATATCCATGAAAAGAATCTACCACTTCATCGGCCAATCTTACAAAACCATAAATGGCAAAAATAGCAGGTCTGATGTTTGAAGAAAGGAATTTAATGCCCAATGAAAAAGAAGTACTGTACTTCTGGGTAGTTACCTCACTGCATTTAGCTGAAACCTGGTCAAAAAGTGCTTTCATCTTTTATTTTTGTTGTTTTACAATATAATTAGCCACTACTTGTCCAGAAATAATTGCGGGCGGAACGCCTGGTCCTGGCACCGTTAATTGACCTGTGTAGTAAAAATTCTTTAGCTTTTTGTTTTTGATAGATGGTTTAAGCAGCGCTGTTTGCTTTAACGTATTGGCCAAACCATAGGCATTCCCCTTAAAGGCATGATAATCATTCACGAAGTCGGTATAAGCGTAAGTTGTTTTAGTAATGATGTTCTCTTTGAATTTTTCGCCACAGAAATCTTCCAGCCTGCCCACCAACTCGTTAAAGTATTTGTTCCTTATTTCTTCGGTATCCTGCAAACCTGGCGCTACAGGAATAAGCATAAACAAGTTCTCCATCCCTTCTGGAGCTACACCTGTATCTGTTTTTGAAGGACAGCAAACGTAATACAAAGGATTTTCTGGCCAGTTAGGTTCGTTGTAAATGGCATGGGCATGACTGGCGAAGTCATGTTCAAAAAACAGATTGTGATGTTGCAATCTGGGTAGCTTCTTATCTACCCCAACATAATACAATAGGCATGATGGCGCCATTACCCGCTTTTCCCAATAACTTTGGGTATAATTACTAAATGATTTTGGGAGTAGTTTTTGGTCGATATGATGATAGTCACCAGCGCCAATAACCAAATCTGCCTCAATATTTTTTTGTGCCGTCATCACACGGGTAACTTTATCGCCTTTCACCTCTACTGATTTCACTTCGTTACCCAGCATAAATTCAACACCTTTTTCCAACGCCAAGGCATGCATCGCTTTGGCCAACTCACCAAAGCCGCCAATAGGATACCACGTACCTAATTTGATGTCGGCATAATTCATCATACTATATAAAGCAGGGATATTTTGCGGAACGGCACCCAAAAACAATACTGGAAACTCCAACAACTGCAGCAATTTTGGCGACTTGAAATAGCGGCGTACGTGTTTGGCGAAGGATTGCAGCAAATCCAATTTAGATGCTGCCCTAAACACTTTCATGTCCATAAATTCAAACAAGCTCAAGCCTGGTTTGTGGACAAACTCATTGATTCCTACCTCGTATTTGTATTCGGCCTCTGCTAAAAAAGCATCTAACCTAGCACCACTACCCGTTTCTACTTCCTCGAACGCTGCTTTTAAGTCCTCGTAATTGGCTGGAACTTCAAAAACATCCTCTTTATGGTAAATCACCTGATAAGATGGGTCTAATCGTTTAAGCTCAAAATAATCTGCTGTTGAACGACCAAATTGCTGAAAGAAGTTCTCCATCACATCGGGCATCCAATACCAGCTTGGCCCCATATCAAAGGTAAAACCATCCTTTTTTAATACCCTAGCCCTACCTCCTATCTGGTTGTTTTTCTCTACTACTGTCACTCTATAGCCCTTTGCGGCCAGCGTAATGGCGGCACTTAGGCCAGCAAAACCAGCACCTATCACTACAATATGGGTAGGGTTATCTTTCATCTTCTTTCACGTGAACAACAAACATACATCTATTTTGTTTAACTTTTTATTAAAAAAACTAAACAAAACGATACAAAAAAAAGTACTGCATAAGCCATGGCGACTTTCATAGCTAACACGTAAACAGAAGATTGTGTTTTAAAACTCGGCAATGAGCTTCTTTAGGCTCTCAAAAAGATAGATGTGGTTTGGCAAAGTTGGATTTGCCTCATATACGGCCTGACTTGCAATAAACAGCTTTTTGGTAACAGGCACTACCTTAAGCTTGTTGATAAATGAACTGACATCCCCAACGGACATTGGATTAGACACGTTACAGATCAAGATATCGGGGTCGCTGATTTCAATGATTTTAGGCAAATCGTTCAACGGAACGGCTTGACCTAAATAAATAGTACGATAGCCCTTACTTTTGAGCAAATAATTAAAAAACAACAAGCCCAATTCATGCAGTTCCTGCTCAGGAAGAAACAAAAGTAGTGTTTGGAGATTAGCTTTTTCTTTCAGTGCAATATTATCAATGGCGGAAATGAGCTTTTGCCTGACCATATTACTGATAAAATGCTCCTGTGCAGGATTAATAGAATCAATTTGCCACATGATTCCAATCCTACTGAAAAAAGGAAAAATGATTTTATTGATGGTGTCTTCAAAACCTAATCTGGCTACCGCTTTAAAAAATGCCTGATGGAACATTCCCTCGTTCAAGTCAATCATGCTCAACATTAAGCCATCAAAAAGATCATCGTCACCTGTTTTCACAAAGCTTAAATCCTTCACCTTCTCGGTGATTTCAGAAGGCGTCATTCTCGCAATATGGGAAATTTTAATACCGTTGCGGTTAAGCACATTAATGTTCAGCAGCAACTTAAGATGTTCGTTCCCGTAGTAACGAATATTGGTGTGGGTTCTTAGTGGCGTGATGATTTGGTAGCGCTTTTCCCACATCCTTAGCGTGGCCGCCCTAATACCTGAGAGTATTTCGAGGTCTTTAATCGAATATTTAGCGACAACACCCATAGCAGCACTACACTTTGTTTAAGTTAAGAGACTACAAATCTAAACAAAAATTGTTTTGTCAATCATTCCTAAAAAATTGTCAAAAATCACACCAGTATGAAGCTTTTATGCGGATAAGCTTACTTTTGTTTTATGTTGAAACACCTACGCACTTTTACTGGACACCAAAATCCTATCTACGCCTTAACAAAAGCCGATGAAGAGGGTATTTTTTATACTGCTGGAAATGATAAGGGCGTCGTAGAATGGTCGCTCAGCAAAATGGCCTTTCAGTCGGTCAAATTACCCGTACAGAGTTCAGTATATTACCTACACGTTAATGGAAACCAACTATTCGTGGCGGAGAGAAGTGGTGCTTTTTCTGTGTTCGACCTGAAAAAACAAACGGTCACGGTCAGAATAAATGCTCATGCCAAGCCTATTTTTGGGATGGCAAGCATTGTTCGAAAAAATGAATTGTTAACGAGTAGTGAAGATGGCACGGTAGCGATATGGTCTTTAGAGAATTTTGAAGAGCTTTATCGTTTACCTATCTCGTATGATACCGTAAGGTGTATTGCTGTTTCGCCCAACGAGCAAGAAATCGCTTTTGGATGTAAAGACAGTGCTATCCATATCTATAATGCGGATGATTATAGCTTAAAGGCCATTTTAAAGGAACATACCTTAGGCATTACTTCGCTAGCTTACCATCCTACTGGAAAGTATTTGATTTCTGGCAGCAGAGACGCGCAACTTAAAATTTGGGATGGTATCAATTACCAACTCAACACCAGTATTCCAGCGCATATGTTTGGTATTTACGACATTGCCTTTCATCCAACCTTAGCTTACTTTGTGACGGCAAGCCAAGACAAGAGCATTAAACTTTGGGATGCCGAAAATTTCAAACTTTACAAAATCATTAGTATCGAAAAAATGGGCATTGGACATACCCATTCTATCAACAAAGTTGCTTGGAATCACGACGGCAGTCGGTTAATTTCTACTGGTGATGATAAAAAGGTGATGGTTTGGGAACTGGAACAGTTTTAAGATTTTCGTTCCTCCATTTGCTCATGTATTTGTCCTAAATGCACTCGCAAAGCCTAGATTCTTCCTCAAAGAAAGACAAAAGTGCTTAGGAAAAAACTAACCCGAAGGAATGGGACTATGCCCCTAGTCGCTAATCCCCAACAACTATCCATTAATCCCTAGTTCCTAATAAAAAACTAGTCCCTAAAACCCTACCTTTATACAATGAATCCCGAACTTTTAAAAGATTTAGTACAAATGCGCATGCCTTATGGCAAATACCAAGGCAAGATTTTATGCGATTTACCCGAATACTATTTGGTTTGGTATAGTCAAAAAGGATTTCCTGCTGGAAAATTGGGGATGCTATTAGCTACTCTTTATGAAATTAAGCTGAATGGCTTAGAGTATTTATTGCAGCCGTTAAAAAGATAAACTTCCATAAAAAAACCTCGCAGGTTAAAAAACTGCGAGGTTAATATGGTCTTCACTATGCTTAGTGCAATAAAAAATTAAAACTTCAAGTTCAAGCTTAGCAAGAAATTGCGTGTAGCTTGCGGGTAAAAGTATTTATAACGACCAAAATCTCCGTTAGATAAATAAGCACCACTTCCACCATTGGCTTCATACTTCACATTAAAGATGTTGTTCACCAAGAAGTTTAAACCAACATTTTTAACACCTGGCAAAGAAAGGTTATAGGTCAAACGTACGTCGTTGATGAAGAAGGCATCTAAAACACGATCACTGGCTGAAGTATTGTCCAAGTTCTGCTTACCTACATACTTACTGACCAAAGCTATTCCCGCATTTTTGTACGAGTAAGCAAACTCATTTGAAGCCACAATTTTTGGCGAATAAGCAATATTGGTATTGTTATAATCAAAAGTCAAGAAAGCGCCTTCTATTACATCATCATTAACATACTCGGTAAAGCTTTTGATCCTGCTTTGGCTCAACGTAGCCGTTGCCGACCATGAAAAGTTTTTAACGATCTGCCAACGAGCATCTAATTCTAGACCTATACGGTAGCTATCAGGCACGTTCTGACGAGTTTGTCCACCTACCTCATTCAACTTACCAGTGTTGATCAATTGGTTTTTGTACAACATGGCAAAACCATTGGCACCTATATTAAAGTTAGACTGTTGTGTTCTGTAACCAAACTCAATGTCTGTTAAATTTTCATGTTTAGGACGTGTTCCCGTGTTCGAATCTGTAAAATCTCTACGGTTAGGTTCCTTGTTACCTACAGCTACCGAAGCATAAACATTGTTCTTATCATCCAAGTTGTAGCTTAAACCAAATTTAGGATTGAAAAACTCCAAACGGGCATTCTGTTGCGCAGAGTTCGTTCTATCAACCTTACCGTAAAATGAGTAGAAAACATTACGATATTGCAAGTCAGCATAGATATTAAGCTTATCCAACTGGTAACTTATCCTGCCAAAAATATTAAAATCACTTTTAAAAGCATCGTTATCATTATATCTGTGGCGTATAGAACCCGAGCCATCATAATTTGCATACTGCGCCCAAACCACTTCATCAAAGTGATTACCTTCATAACGGTTATAAGCACCACCCAAAGTAAAGTTCAAGTTGCTTTGTGGCGTGTACGACAATGAATAGGTAGTGCCGTAAAAATTGTTATCCAGCCATAAACGACGTACCAAATCTGATTTTTCTATAGTCCCAATAGGAAGGTTAGAAATAGGATCTTTAATGATTACGGGGTTGATTGAATATTTCTTTAACGACTGTGCAGTTTTAAACTCCTCATAGTAACCTCTGCCGTAAGTATAGTGCAAAGCCGCATTGGCCACTAATTGCTTCGTAATATTACGAGTGTAAAACAACTGATAATGATCTTGCTGGTAATTATCGGTTTGATTATCATACGTAAAATCATTGTGCTTCCGATCAGTTTCCAACATTTCTTCGCTAATACCATTCCAAGCTTGGTAAGTTTTCTCCGTTCCGCTAAATACATTTAAACGCAAGATGTCGTTTTTACCGTAGTAAGCACCCGTTACAAAAAACGATTTCAGGTTAGAAGATGCCCTATCCACATAGCCATCAGACTTAATTCTCGACAAACGAGCATCAAAACTAAACTTATTGTTGATCAAACCTGTTCCTGCGCTTACCGTGTTTCTCCAAGTTTGGTATGAACCATAAGTGTTATTCAATTCTGCGTAAGCCGAATCTCTCCTTGTAGTGGTTTGGATATTCAAACTAGCACCAAAAGCACCAGCGCCATTGGTTGAGGTACCTACTCCGCGCTGTATTTGGATATTATCTACCGAAGAAGCCAAATCTGGCAAATTGATAAAGAAACTACCTTGGCTTTCTGCATCGTTCAACGGAATACCATTCAACGTTACATTGATACGGGTAGCATCACTACCTCTAATCCTTATTCCCGTGTAACCAATTCCCGCACCAGCATCAGAAGTTACCACTACCGAAGGTGTTTGGTTCAACAAATACGGTAAATCCTGTCCCTGATTGGTTTTATCCAAATCGGCTTTGCTTAAATTCTTGTAGGTAAAGGCCGCATTTTTAGCAACCCTCGTGGCACTTACTACTACCTCATCGGCCACGAAAGAAAGCTGTTGCAGTACAAAATCCAGTTCGGCATTAGCTGTTAAATTTACTTTTTTCTCTTGCGTAGCAAAACCTACGTAACTAATGGCCACGGTGTAACTGCCAGCAGGCAAGTTTGCGAACTCGTAAACGCCACCAGCATTACTTGCCGCCGTAAATCCCTTGCCTTTTAATTTCACGCTTGCACCAGAAAGTGCTTTTCCATTTCCTTCGGTAACCTTTCCCGAAATCCGGAACTGTGCCATCGCCAAAAACGGACACAGCAATGCAGCCAAAACTGCAAATTTTAATTTTTTCAACTTTTTGTTGTTTTTTAGTTAAACCCATCGGTAAGTAGGGGTTACTCCCGACTTTAGTTAAACTTCATAAACCATCCCTACGCCAGCATTACCTGGATCAGGTGCATTTAAGTGTAAAGTTGAAGGTTTAAAGTTCAAAGTCTGAATTGCTCAAACTTTTTATTTTTTACTTTTCACTTTTTACTTAAAATGGGTATGATCTCAGCCTTTATTTGTGTTTTATGCAAAACAAGGCACCCCTTATTGATGCTGCAAAGCTATATTATTTTTTCGAAAAGCAAAACCTCAAGTGTTATTTACAATAACCCTACATATTTACTGTGGCAATCGCAGTCACTAAATCAATTGTAACCAATGAGGTTAACTTATTGTGTTTTGAGGTAATTACGGCTAGCTGTTATTGCAGTTGACGCTAGTAAAAGTAGTTCCCATAGTCAACATTTCTACAGTTTCAATAACGTGGTTTACATTTATCATTACTACAAATTGTAAAAAATTAGGTCTACAAAAGCTTAATTATTATTTTTTTTTCAAAAGAAAAACAAAAAACAAACAACTAAAAATCAATCAAATAACATTCTTATTTCACTATAATCTTTTGCCTCATTGTTTATTTTTAATAAATTGCCCGTCTACCAAAAAAAAATCAATCTATGAAATTATTACTGTCATCAACGGTGCTGTTGGTTTGGCTAAACGCTTCTGCACAAAATCCTGTATCAATTGCCAATAAGATACTCCCCAATCAAAGCCACAGGGAAATTGCCCTTATTCCCGAGCCTGTAACTCTTACTAAAGAAAAAGGTTATTTTATTTTGCCCCAAAATATCATTTTGCAAGCTGCCAAAGCTACCGAACTGGGACAATCCATTACTTTTCTGAAAAAAAAATTAGGTATCCCAACTGGATATTTCATAAACTCAGCAGCAACAACAAAAAAAACTGCTCATATTAAACTAGTACTAACACATAAAAACGATAGCCTAATTGGTGCTGAAGGTTATCATTTACAGGTTACACCAAAACAAATTATCATTACTGCAAATAAACCAGCAGGTATTTTTTATGGTGTACAAACGCTTTTACAACTACTACCAAAGGAAATAGAGAGCAAGCAAAAGGTAAAACAGGTAAACTGGGAAGTACCTTGTTTAAGCATTACTGATTATCCGCGGTTTGGCTGGAGAGGGTTAATGCTCGATGTAGCTAGGCACTTTTTCACCAAAGAAGAAGTGAAGCAATACATTGATGCCATGGTACGCTACAAATATAACATTTTGCACTTGCACTTAACGGATGATGAGGGCTGGAGAATAGAAATAAAAGGGTACCCCAAACTGACTGAAATAGGTGCCTGGAATGTAAAAAGAGAGGGTGATTTCGGCACATTCATTCCTCCTACGCCTGATGAACCACGTAATTATGGTGGTTTTTATACACAGGAAGACCTAAAAGAACTAGTAGCCTATGCCAAACAACAGTTTGTAGATATTATGCCAGAAATTGACGCTCCAGGCCATAGCTTAGCTGCCATTGCATCATATCCAGAACTTTCCTGCACAGCAGATGCCGTAAATTACAAGGTAAGCAGTGGTGCACAAATGATAAAGTGGGCAGGATCAACTCCAATAGCATCAGTTGATAATACCTTATGCCCCGCCAATGAAAAAGTTTATGAATTTCTGGATAATGTTATTGCTCAGGTATCAAAAATTTTTCCATTCCAATATGTTCATATGGGAGGTGATGAAGCTCCGTATAACTACTGGGAGAAAAGCCCTCAAATTGCAGATTTAATGAAACGCGAAAACCTAAAAACCATGGCTCAGGTACAAGGTTATTTTGAACGGAGAGTAGAAAAAATTGCAGCCAAGTATGGCAAACATTTTATGGCATGGGATGAGGTTCTGGAGGGTGGTGTATCCGAAAATGCCGCCGTAATGAGCTGGCGAAATATAAAATTTGGAGTAGAAGCTTCAAATAATAAGCATAAGGTAGTAATGACCCCTACTGAATACACTTATTTAGATTATATGCAGGGCGATGAAGTAACCGAACCTAAAGTCTTTAGTACACTGCGATTAAATAAAGTTTATCAATATGATCCTATGCCCGAAGGCGCTGACCCTAACTATATCATGGGTGCACAAGGCAATGTATGGACTGCGCAAATTTACAATATACGTACTGCCGAATATATGACATGGCCTCGAGGATTTGCCATTGCTGAAAGCGTGTGGAGTCCTCGGGGAAGAAAAAACTGGAAAAACTTTTTTGCTCGTACTGAACAACATTTTGAACGGTTAAACATTGCTGGAACAAAATATGCCCCAAGCGTTTATGATCCCATTTTTAACGTTAAACGTACTGCCAATGGTAGATTACTAGTGTCGTTAAGTACAGAAGTAGAGGGTTTAGATATCTATTACAGTTTCGACAACTCTTTCCCCGACCAATTTTATCCTAAATATACAGACTCTTTAACGGTTCCAATTGATGCTCAGCAGTTACGAGTAATCACCTATCGGAACAAAAAACCAATAGGCCGAATGATCAGCATGCCCATTGAGGAGTTAAACAAAAGAGCTCCCAAACAAAACAAGTAGGAACATATCATTGGTAAAAGCCGAACGATTGAAAAAATAACGGCAATTTCTGTAAAATATAACATGTTACACACTAGATAGCAACAAAACAGAAAACTCACTTTAGTTACAATAAAATTATGGTTTCCATTTTCACCAATCTGTTCTGTCAACATATTTTGTTGCTTAACAAGCGCCTAATAAAACATAAAAAAATAACAATGAGCAGTTTTTTGTGCTTACTGCTATTGAACGTCTCATTGGTATTTGCGCAAAAAGATACTGTTATCAATAGCTTACCTAACGAATATTGGTGGGGTGGCGCAGGCAGTTTTGGATTTAAAATGCCATTTACCGGGCAGTCTGGCTTTTCCTACAAGCTTAATGGTGATGCTTCTGGTAATCAAAGTATGCCCATGCTAATTTCTAACAAAGGACGGTGGATATGGAGCGAAGGCCCCTTTACCTACACCTTCCGTAATGGAACTTTACAAATCAAGCAGGCAACAGCAGCTATACAAAGTGGCAAAGCGGGCAATTCGTTAGCTTCAGCATATCAATATGTATCTGCCAAATTTTTCCCTTCAAGTGGGAGCTGGCCCGATTCCCTATTGGTTAAAGCTCCCCAATATAATCTCTGGATAGAATTGCAATATCGTCCAACACAAGAATCGGTATTACACTATGCCGATAAGGTCTTAAGCTCTGGCCTTCCCGCAGGAGTATTAATGATTGATGATAATTGGAGTAACTATTATGGCCAGTTTGATTTTAATAGGCAATACTTTCCCGATCCTGCCCAAACAGTGAATGCATTACATGCAAAGGGGTTTAAAGTAATGCTGTGGATCTGCCCTTTTATCAGCGCCGATAGCGAAACATATAGGGAATTGGTCCGAAAAAAATTTTTATTAATGACCAACGAGGGCAATCCGTCCCTAAACTGGAAAAATGCACACAAGCCATTGCTGATTCAATGGTGGAATGGTTACTCTGCCTGTTTGGACCTGACCAACCCAGAAGCTAAAGAATGGCTTTTAGCAAAACTACATCTGTTGCAAACAAAGTATGGAATTGACGGCTTTAAATTAGATGCTGGTGACTCCTATTTTTATGACAATCCAAATCTCATTTCATTTGAAAAAATCTCACCTAATGAACATTCAGAAAAATGGGGCGAAATAGGTCTGGCCTTCCCTCTCAACGAATATAGAGCGATGTGGAAGATGGCTGGCAAACCACTTGTACAAAGATTGGGCGATAAAAGTCATAGCTGGAAGGATTTACAATTATTGATACCCAATACCATCGCACAACAATTAATGGGCTATACATTTACTTGTCCCGATATGATTGGAGGGGGCCAGATAACCTCCTTTTTACCTGGTTCAACCATTAACCAGAAGCTAGTGGTGCGTTCTGCCCAAGTACATGCCATGATGCCCATGATGCAGTTTTCCGTCGCACCATGGAAAATATTAGATGAGGTGCATTTTAAAGCCGTAAAAAAAGCGGTAAACATCCGTAAACAATACATGCCTGAATTGATGAAAGTATTACGTGCTGCTGCTGTTAGTGGGGAACCAGCCCTTAGGCCACTCGAATATAATTATCCCAATAAGGGATATGCAACCGTTAACGACCAATTTATGATTGGAGACCGCATACTGGTGGCGCCAGTTATTTCGGAAAACGATACCCGAACGGTTCTACTTCCCACAGGAACATGGAACTGGAAAGGTAAAAAATGGAAGGGTGGACAAACATACGAAATTGCAGTGGCCCTAGATGAATTACCTATATTTACAAAAATGTATATCAAGTGACCATGCAATAATCGATTTAAATAAGGTTCTCCATTTTATCTAGGGATATCCTATTTTTTTCAAGCAATCGCAAAGTGACGCAAAGAAAATATACCTCGTATAGTATAAAAAGCACCGCTTTACCTCTTTTGCGTTCTTCGCGGAACTCTTCTATCCCTTCGCGGTTATATTTTTCAAAAGGATTTACAGCAAAGATTAGTTAAGACACGCAAAGTGCTATGAAACCAATCAAAATTCATCCTATCTTTAAATAACAAAACAAACCTCATGAGCAACGATTACCTCGACAGTGCTAAAAAGCAATTTCAATATTACAAGCAACTTGGCGACAAAACATTTGCCCAATTAAGCGACGAGGCCCTGTTTTGGCAATTCAACAAAGACAGTAACAGCATTGCCATCATTGTAAACCATCTATCGGGCAATATGCTTTCACGTTGGACAGATTTCCTTTCATCCGATGGCGAAAAAGACTGGCGTAACAGAGATGAGGAATTCGAATCACAAATCACTTCCAAACAAGAACTTCTTACCAAATGGGAACAAGGTTGGGACTGTTTATTCAATGCCATCAATACGCTAACTGCTACAGATTTAAACCGAACCATCTACATCCGTAATCAGGGACATACGGTATTAGAAGCGATTAACCGACAACTTGCACATTACCCCTATCACGTTGGTCAAATCGTAATGCTGGGTAAAATGTTATCCAAAGATGGCTGGCAATCGCTATCTATTCCCAAAGGAAAATCGCAAGCTTACAATAAAGATAAATTTGCACAACCGAAACAAAACAAACACTTTACTGATGAATATCTAGATAATTCAAACACAGAACAACCGTCATGAACCAAGACACAAAAGACTATAACAACCAGCAAACTGAAACAGATAAAACCATTTGCGATCTACTGGCCAATAGCATTAATCTGCATCTCCCCGAAGCCGAAAACAAGATATGGCACCGCCACCCCGTTTGGTTTTTAGAGGGCAATCCCATAGTAGGTTACAGCAAGCTCAAAAACTGCATCCGTTTGTTATTCTGGAGTGGACAATCTTTTGATGAACTTACACTACAAAACGAAGGAACTTTCAAAGCTGCCGAAGCCCGCTATACCGACGTAGCACAAATAAATGTAGATGATTTAAAGCGTTGGTTAGAAAAAGCAAGAGATATCCAATGGGATTACAAGAACCTGATTAAACGTAAGGGCAAATTGGAAAGATTGAAATAAAACCAATTGAAATAAACCTCTCCCTAACCCTTCCAAAGTATCGGAACTGGTACTGCTAATACTTCAAGTATCTACTATCTTCACCAAGTACTCCTCTCTCCCTACTAGGGAGAGAAACCGCACAGCGGAGAGAGGGGCCCACTTAAACAACCTCTCCCTAACCCTCTCCTTAAAAATGAGAGGGAATTGAATAGTGCTTAAAATCATTATGTCCCTATCTCGTTTAACCATACCTTTGAGCATCAAAATACAATTATCATGGTCAAATTTGGATACACTATTCTTTACGTTAAAGACGTTACAAAATCAATCGAGTTTTATGAAAAAGCTTTTGGTTTTACCAGAAAATTCATCTCTCCTGACAATGACTACGGAGAACTAGCTACTGGCGACACCACCATTTCATTCGCTTCCCATACTTTGGCCGCTTCTAATTTGAAAGATGGTTTTGTCCCTAGCGAACTCAAGAACAAACCATTTGCCATCGAATTGGGATTCATTACCGAAGATGTAGCAGGAATATTCGATTTAGCGATCCAACAGGGTGCTACTAAAATAGCCGAACCTAAGCAAAAACCTTGGGGACAAACGGTAGCTTACGTAAGAGACATCGAGGGATTTCTTATTGAAATTTGTACCCCAATGGGATGATCATGAAGATAAAGAAAAGCGCTTTCCCTCCTTCCTCGGTACTCGCAAAAGATAGCTATCATTATGCAGATAGTTTTGAAGGTGAATTAACAGATACTCACCAAAACTTAACGACAGGAACCGTTGGGAAAGCGTTTTTTAACAGTGGTCCTAAATGGATAGAGAAGCTCTTTTCTTTAAGGAATAACATCGTAAAACGTTTAGGATTAAAAACTCCAGCAGCCATTACCGATAGACAAGCACAACTTGCTCAATTTAATTGCGAAGTTGGTGAGCGTTTAGGTTTATTTGAGGTATTTTATCGTGATGAAAAGGAAGTAGTGCTTGGCGAAGACGACAAGCACCTTAATTTCCGAGTTTCTTTACTTTTGGACAATATGGGAGCCGCTTCACTTCAAAAGCGTTTGACCATTACTACAACCGTCCAATTTCATAACCGATGGGGAAGGCTCTATTTTCTTCCTGTAAAACCCTTCCACCGTTTGATTGTTCCAACGATGCTAAAGAACGTCATTAAAAATCTGGAAAAACAACAGGCAAAAAACAGCTTATAAAGGCTTTACTTTGGTGATAGAGAAAGTGTATTTACCCAAATCATAGCCTTTAAAATCAGCCACTTTAATCACCTTAACATCAGCACGTTTACCTTGTTTATAAAGCATTCCTGTAAGGTGGTAGTTTTTATCTTTATTTAAGTCTTTCAACAAATCATTGGGCACAATACCATCAATCTGTAATTGAATATAGTTGAGCACTGAGCCTGATGGACGGGTATTATCATTATAACCAGTGAAAGTGGCAATTTTAAAGCCCTGACCGTTAAGCAAGGTATCTCTTAAGCCTTTAAACTGCATAGGCATTTCGTTCAAAAACTGTTCTTCATTGCTCCATCTAATCACTTCCTTTTTAAATTTTTCGGTAATTTCTTCATTGGCCGTTTCGCCACTAGTCCATTCTGGATGCTGTGCAATAAATTCATTCACCTTTTGCTCCACAAATACATTTGAAGGTTTAGCAGCCTCTTTTGATTGATTGCTGGTGCATGATACCGCAGCCGCAGCTATTAATAGTAGGAATAATCTTTTCATATCTGGCAATTTTAATTGTTATAATAAAGAAAGTAAGTTTTGTTTAAAAACAGATACTTTGCTTGTAAAAGGTTTGAGACTTTGGAATAATAGTAAAACAAAAGTCTGTCTTGCCATCACGAAACATTACTATGCAATCTCTCTCCCTGTGAGGGAGAGAAACCGCACAGCGGAGAGAGGGATTTATTTACCAAACCTCTCTCTAGCTCTCTCCTTAAAAAGGAGAGAGAACAACAAGTGCTAAGCCAATTTGTTATACACCTATCTTCTGCCTTTCTTAATATTTTTCTCTCCCTCATAGGGAGAACCGAAGCGTAACGAGCTCATTGAAACCAAAACACAATAAACTAAAATCGATAGACACCCAAGGGGCAGAAAGGGGTTATTACAAAAAAACCTTCCAGTATCAACTGAAAGGCTTTAATTTTATCACGTGCTCAAAACTCGTAACCTGTAACTCGAAACCCGTAACCCTATTACAAAGCCGCTAAGCTCTCTTGAATGGTTGCTATTTTCGATTCAGCATCCGCTTTTTTGTTGCGCTCATTTTGAATAATTTCTGGTTTAGCATTCTGTACAAAACGTTCGTTGCTCAACTTCGCATCTACCGATTTAAGGAAACCCAGTAAATACTCCAGTTCTTTAGTTAAACGTTCTTTTTCTGCTTCCACATCAATATTTTGGCTTAAAGGGATAAAAAACTCGTCTTTACCTACCATAAAACCAGCGGCTCCCGCTACTTTATCACTTACCACTTCAGCTTTACTGATATTAGCTAATTTGCAAACAATGTTCAACCATTGATCATAGCTTACCTCAGAATTAACTTTAATATTAAGCTCCAACGCCTCTTTAGGAGAAATCTGGCGGGTATTTCTTACATTTCTAATTTCAGAAACCAAACCTTTTACCAATTCAGCCTCTTTCAACAACGCTTCATTCGCCTCTCCTACCGTTGGATAATCGGCAACAATACAGCATTCCATTTCACTACGTTCACCAAATAATTCATCATGGTAAAGTTCTTCGGTAATGAATGGCATAAACGGATGCAATAACCTTAAAATCTGTTCAAAGAACTTCACCGAAGCTGCTCTGGTAGCCGCATCAACAGGTTGTTGATAAGCAGGTTTCACCATTTCAAGGTACCAAGCACAGAAATCGTCCCATACCAGCTTGTAAGTAGCCACTAAAGCTTCCGACAAACGGTATTGTTTAAAGTTATGTTCAATTTCGGTCAAAGCTTCACTAAAACGACTTTCGAACCAAGCAATCGCCTGCTCGTTAGGATTAGGCAAAGAAGTCTCAACTTCCCATCCTTTTACCAAACGGAAGGCATTCCAAATCTTGTTGGCAAAGTTTCTGCCCTGCTCACAATACGCTTCATCAAACATTAAATCGTTACCTGCTGGCGACGACATCAACATTCCTACCCTTACCCCATCAGCACCATATTGCTCAATTAAACCAATTGGATCTGGAGAGTTCCCTAATGATTTAGACATTTTACGGCCCAGCTTATCACGAACGATACCTGTTAGGTACACATTCGTAAATGGCTTTTTACCTGTAAACTCTTTTCCGGCCATGATCATACGAGCTACCCAGAAAAACAAAATCTCTGGAGCCGTTACCAAATCGTTGGTTGGGTAATAGTAATTGAAATCCTTATTGTCAGGGTTTTTAAAACCGTCGAAAACTGAAATTGGCCACAACCATGACGAAAACCAAGTATCCATTACATCTTCATCTTGTGTAATAAACTCTTCGGCTTGTTTTCTAAAACCAGCTTTGCTCTCTTCACTCCACTCTCTGCGCTCAGGTACACGGTTAATTAGTTCCTCAATCGCCTCTGCCTTTGTTTTAGCAACTACAGGTTCTTCGTGTTGGAAGTACCATGCAGGAATGCGTTGTCCCCACCACAATTGACGGGAAATACACCAATCCTTTACGTTTTCCATCCAATGGCGATAAGTATTGATAAACTTTTCAGGAATCAACTTCACTTCACCATTCAATACCTCTTCCAAAGCAGGTTTAGCCAACTCTTCCATTTTGCTGAACCATTGTAGAGAAAGTTTAGGCTCTATTACCGCATCAGTACGCTCTGAGAAACCTACTTGCGATTTATAGTCTTCTACCTTTTCCAAATGCCCTGCTTCTTCAAGCATTTTGGCAATCTTTTTACGAGCAATGAAACGATCTTCACCAATTAAAATCTCGGCTTTATCATTTAGGGAACCGTCATCATTTAAGATGTCGATTACTGGCAAATGATGCTTCAAACCAAGTTCGTAGTCATTTAAATCGTGGGCAGGCGTTACCTTTAAACATCCTGTACCAAAATCCATTTCTACATAATCATCTAAAATGATTGGTATTTCACGGTTAATTAATGGAACAAACACTTTTTTACCATGCAGGTGTTTGTAACGCTCGTCGTTAGGATTAATACAAATAGCACTATCGGCCATAATTGTTTCTGGACGAGTAGTTGCAATGGTTAAAGAGTTATCTGTTGTGAGTGGTGTGTTACCTGTAACTGGCAACTCGGAACCCGCAACTGTATATCTAATATAATATAGTTTCTGGTTTACTTCTTTACGGATTACTTCTTCGTCAGAAACAGCGGTTTTACCTGCTGGATCCCAGTTCACCATACGTATACCACGGTAAATATTTCCTTTTTTATACAAATGGATAAAACTGTTGATTACCGCGTCGGAAAGATCTTCTTCCATGGTAAAACGAGTTCTGTCCCAATCACAGCTTGCGCCCAGTTTTTTTAACTGTTCAAGGATAATACCACCGTATTTTTCTTTCCACTCCCAAGCATATTTCAAAAACTCCTCACGAGTGATGTCTTTTTTACTGATGCCTTTTTCTTTAAGCATCGCTACTACCTTGGCTTCCGTAGCAATAGAAGCATGGTCGGTACCAGGAACCCAGCACGCGTTTTTGCCCTGCATACGAGCCTTACGGATCAATACATCCTGAATGGTGTTGTTAAGCATGTGACCCATGTGCAAAACTCCTGTAACGTTTGGTGGAGGAATGACGATGGTGTATGGCTCACGCTCATCGGGCTCTGAGTGGAAAAAACGTTTATCCAACCAATAGCTGTACCATTTTTCTTCTGTTTCTTGCGGATTGTATTTTGTTGATATGCTCATTTATATGGTGAAAAAAATTTACTGCAAAAATACGGTTTTTAAAGGAGATTTTAAAGGGGAAACCTCTCTCTAACTCTCTCCTTAAAAAGGAGAGAGAACTGGTAGTACTAAATCATTCCTGTGCTGTAAATATTCAATATCTCCTAACCACTCTCAAGCAATTCTCTCTCCCTCGAAGGGAGAGAAACCGCACAGCGGAGAAAGGGTTCATTATTACAAAAACCTCTCCCTAGCCCTCTCCTTAAAAAGGAAAGGGAACTGGATGACACTAAATCATTCCTGTACTGTAAGTATTCAACATCTCCTAACCACTCCCAAGCAATTCTCTCTCCCTCAAAGGGAGAGAAACCGCACAGCGGAGAGAGGGTTCATTATTACAAAAACCTCTCCCTAGCCCTCTCCTTAAAAAGCAGAGGGAACTTGATAGTGCTAAATCATTCCTGTACTGTAAATATTCTAATATCTCCTAACCACTCCCAAGTAATTCTCTCTCCCTCAAAGGGAGAGAAACCGCACAGCGGAGAGAGGGTTCATTATTACAAAAACCTCTCCCTAGCCCTCTCCTTAAAAAGCAGAGGGAACTTGATAGTGCTAAATCATTCCTGTACTGTAAATATTCTAATAT
>NZ_JAELTX010000029.1 GCF_016429065.1 Pedobacter sp. ASV17 | reverse complement strand
TTCAAACGCATGAATCGCTTCATCAAGCCTTCCTACACAAGCCAAGGCTTCCACATACCAAAAAGCACAAATAAGGAAAGTTGTCTTCGGCTTGCCAAAATCATCCGCATGCAGATAACGGTAAAACAGACCATCTTCCGTTTTCAATTCCTTCTCCAACCCCGCTAAATGGTCTTTTGCTCGCTGTGACGAAGGATCCAGATAATTCATCACGATCAATTGAAGCGTACTTGCATCCAAATGTTTACTCCCTACAGCATTAGTGTATACCTTGCGTTCCTCGTCATAACAAGCTTCAATATGGGCAGCCGCCTTATCAATCAATATTTTTGCCCTATCTTCCAGCGCTTGATTTCCTATGGTTTTCGCCATTTTTAGCGCTGCATTAGCCCCCGCCCATTGAAACAAGTTGCTGTAGCAATGCATATTTGCAATGTTCCTAAACTCCCAAATCCCCGCATCTTTTTCGTCAATGGTCATTTCAATTTTTCGGAGTACCCCCTCTATCCAGCGAACCGAATCCCCCCGTTCAGAAAAAACAAAACGATGGTCGGTATAAAGAGGCAGCATAGAAATAAGCACCTGGCCGTTAATATCATTCTGGATATGCTCATAAGCCTGATTACCCACACGGATAGGCTGCTCGCCCAAGTACCCCTTCAAATGGTCTAATGTTTCCTCTACAATGTGACGCTTGCCCGTAATTCCGTACAAAGGTTGGTAGCGCTTGTCCGTATCAAAAGTAATATCAGAAATGTAGTTGAAGTACTTTTCCATTTCCTCAAAGTGGCCAATATGATTTAGAGAAGTCAGTGTGTAATAGGAATCACGGAGCCAACAATAACGGTAATCCCAATTCCTAGTACTTCCAGGCGATTCGGGCAAACTGGTAGTACTTGCTGCGATGATGGCCCCAGTGTCTTCGTATTGATGTATTTTGAGTACCAAAGCCGAGCGAATAACGTAAGGCTGATAAAAACCCGCAATAGACGAATGTTTAATCCAAACCCGCCAATAAGCAGTCGTTTCTCTCAAAAATTGCTCGGCAGTAGCCACAATAGGAGCATCCAAAGCATAGCCATAGGTAAAAATGAGGTATTTCACATCATTGAGCACAAAGTCCTGCTCTTTTGAAATATAATTCAGGGATACGTTGGTGGTTAAGCGCAAATTTTCATCGCAGCCCATATAATCGATATGATTACTACCAATGGCTGTTCTCATTTTACTTCTACCATAATCACAAACAGGCTCACAGGCAATTTTTATCCTAGGACTACCTTCCAAAGGCTCTATTTTTCTAATGAGCATTAAGGGTTTGAAATACCGTTCGTGCAAATGGAACCGAGGCGCAAAATCTGTAATTCGATACCTACCATCCGCAGCGGTAATTTCTGTTCGTAATACGTTGGTATTTTCTACATAATATTGATGCGAGCTGTAATCTGAAGTAGGCAGAATAGTACATTTCCCACCTTTTTCTTCATCGAGCATACTACCAAAAACAAAGGAGCTATCGAACTTTGGCCAGCACAGCCAACTGATATTAGTATTTTTATGAATGTGAGCGATGTAAGAGCAATTACCGATAATTCCAGTTTGATATAAATGTGTAGCTGTCATAAATAAAATAAGGGATGTTTATAATTACAACAGCAAAAGCACTCGATGGTTTAGAAAAGACTGAAATCGCATAAAAAAAGCGGGCCATTACCCGCTTTACTTATATCAATTATATGATGATTTCTACATTGTACTTCGGCCAACATCATGTTGGAACGCCCTTATATGACGGTACCGTTTGGCACGATGGCTCCTTTTTTAACCACCACAATCCCATCCTTAACTACATAAAAACCATAATCGCCCTCGGCTAAATGCGCCCCACCATTGATGCGTACATCATTTCCAATTTTTGAGTTTTTATCGATAATGGCATTGTTGATATAGCAACGATCGCCGATACCCAGCAAAGGAATTCCTGCCCTACTGGCTTCATTAATTTCATCCAACGTTTGATAACGATCGCTACCCATCACGTAACAGTTGGCAATGGTCGTTCCTCGCCCAATACGTGCCCTAATACCCAACACGGCATGCTCAACCCTACTGGCCTGAACAATGCAACCTTCGGCAATAATGGTTTTTTCCAAAGTAGTGCCTGATATTTTTGACGGCGGCAACATCCTCGACCTTGTAAAAATGGTATGGGCAGTATCAAACATGTTGAATTGCGGTAAATCATCTGTTAAACCTAAATTAGCTTCAAAAAAAGATGAAATATTACCGATATCTGTCCAATAGCCCTCATATTGATAGCTCAATACTCTACTGTTTTCCAAAGCCCTAGGGATAATTTCCTTACCAAAATCTTTCTCCTCTGGATTTTCGTTTAACATTTTGATCAACACCTCTCGGTTAAAGACGTAAATTCCCATTGAGGCTAAGAAATGTTTACCATGGCGTGCCATTTCCTCTCCCGTATCAGAAGTCCAATCAGGTAATAATTCCGTTTTAGGCTTTTCAATAAACGAAGTGATGATACTGTTTTCATCCGTTTTCATGATGCCAAAATCGGTAGCGTCTTTAGCTGTAACAGGAATGGTAGCAATGGAAATTTCGGCTTCGGCATCAATGTGAGCTTTTAGCATTTCCTTAAAGTCCATTTGGTACAACTGGTCACCAGAAAGAATCAAGATATAATCAAACTCATGGCTCACAATATGGTGCATACATTGACGCACTGCATCGGCAGTACCTTGAAACCAAGCTGGATTATCAGGCGTTTGTTCTGCTGCCAAAATATCCACAAAAGCCTTCGAAAAATGGCTAAAATGGTAAGTATTTTTGATGTGCTTATTTAACGAAGCCGAGTTGAACTGCGTGAGCACAAACATACGATGTATTCCAGAGTTCAAGCAATTGGAAATTGGAATATCGACTAAGCGATATTTCCCAGCAATTGGCACGGCTGGTTTTGATCTGGTTAATGTTAATGGAGACAATCTGGAACCTTGACCACCTCCAAGGATCACTCCTAATACTTTTTCCGTCATAGCATTTGTTTTTACATTTGGTATATATCGATATATTGTTGTGCCGAATTGTCCCAAGAGTGATCTATCGACATCATATATTTTCTAATTTCCTTTACTTTTTTCTGATCGAGATAAAGCTCATACGCCCTACCTATGGCATGTCCAACATCCCAAACACTACTCTGATCATGACAAATGCCAAAACCACCATCACCTATATCAATTACCGTATCCTTTAAACCTCCTATGCGCCTTACAATAGGAATAGTTCCATACCTTAGCGCATACATTTGATTAAGGCCACAAGGCTCTACCCTCGAAGGCATCAACAGAAAATCTGCTCCACCATAAATTTGATGCGACAAAGCTTCGTTGTAACCAATGTAGGCATTATACCTGCCAGGATAGTGTTGAGTAATTTCGTTCAATCGATCCTCAACGTGCGGATCTCCCGAACCTAGCACCAAGATATTAATTCCGCCGTTGCTTTGCGCCAAGGCATTGTAAAAAATATCAGGCAATAGATCTGCTCCTTTTTCTCCTACCAAACGACCAATAAATGTATAAAGTGGTTGATCTGGATCGAGGTTAAAAACACGACAAAGCTCATCTTTGTTTGCTTTTTTTCCACTTTCTAAAGTTCTGGCGTTATAAGTTTTCACCACCATTGGGTCTTTTTGCGGATTCCACACTTCTGTATCTATTCCATTAAGCACACCGATAGATTTGCCTCGCTCTTGTGCCAATAAACTTTCTAATCCGTTGGCTGCGTGACTGATTTCATCCAAATAACTTGGCGATACGGTAGTCACTCTCCAAGCGCATTTAATAGCTGCAGCCAAAGGGTTAATGGCACTGCTCCAATCTAACTTACTGGTATTGACCAAATCAAAGGGCGGCAGATAATGTAGTTTGTCCCAACCAAATTGCCCCTGATATTGTGCATTATGAATGGTAAGTACGGTTGGAACTTGATTGAGCTTGCTAAATTGAAAGCAATTGCTCATCATAAAGGGAATTAATCCAGCATGATGATCATGAACATGTACTACATCTGGTTGATGTTCCCATTGAGCCATCCAATCTAGCGCAGCAATTTGAAAAGCCAAAAAACGTTCGGTATCATCTGCAAAGCCATACACGCCATCTCTATCAAACAAACCAGCAATATGTACCAAATAGACATCAAAACCTAGTTTATTGGTCGATTCTCTTAATATTCGGGCTTGATAACTGATCGCTCCTACTTTTACCCAGCCATCGTAAACCGTCTCAAATTCGTTTTCGTATAAAAATTTAGAATTGTAGGCAGGCATCACTACCTTAGCTACATGGCCAAGTTTGTTCTGATATTTGGGCAGTGCGCCCACAACATCACCTAAACCACCTACTTTGGCAATAGGATAACACTCGGCACTTAGATGTATGATCTCCATAAATGATACTCGGATAGAAATTGTTTTAAATTAGGCAAATGATTGAGTATTGCAAACTTTTACGCTAAATAAATTTCTAAAACTGCGGAAGATCAGTTTTGTCACAGATGCACAAATAAATATCTTGAACCTAGATTAACGATTTGAAAACTATTTGTGCATCTGTGGCAAAAAAGAAAAAGCTGGGCTTAGGGGCCCAGCTAATCACAACCAAACAAAAATATTACGTTAAGTAATAAGCTTTTAATATTCTTCTTGCGCCATAATTGCATAGAACTGATGAATGGAATTGAACTGCGGATGTAACGACACCACATTTCCAAATACCAGTAATGCTGGCGAACTCAATTTCTTTTCTTCTATTAATTCTTCAATGGTATCTACAATGCCAACCACCACATTCTCTTCTTTCGACGAACCATTTTCGATTACTGCCACTGGTAAATTTGCTTTGCCTTCGGCTTTAAATATCTCCGTAATTTCTTTGATCTTTTCGATACCCATTAACACTACGATGGTCGCATTTGATTTTGCAGCGACATACAAATCAGGTGAGATTTGCCCTTGCGCATTGGTTCCTGTAACTACCCAGAAGCTTTCGCTCATGTTGCCATAAACCATTGGGATTTTTTGTAGTCCTGGTACACCAAGTGCACTAGAAACTCCAGGTACAATCTCCGTTGGAATACTGTAAGATTCTGCTACGTGGATCTCTTCGTATCCTCTTGCAAATACAAAAGGGTCTCCACTTTTTAGCCTTACCACATGGCCGTAGTTTAAGGCATAATCTATCATCAATTTGTTGACTAATTTTTGAGAGAAAGATTCATCATCCGATCGCTTCCCTACATAAACTTTAATCGCTTTTTCAGGTGCATGATTCAATAAAGCTTCGTTTACCAAGGCATCATACAAAACCACATCAGCGGTTGCCAATGCTTTTACGCCTTTTAAGGTTAACAAATCTGGGTCACCAGGACCCGCACCTACCAAAGTTATCTTAGGTTCTATTGAATTTCTTTCTACTTTTTCTAAAATCATCTTTGTTCATTTTTAATCAACAACACAAAAATATATAAAATCTACCGATTTAGTAGTATTTATTTAAAACATTATTCAATAAGTTGATTTACAGCTAAATATTTTTCATAAAAACCAAAAACGATGAGATTACCGTTCGACGTACAGAGACAATTCCATTAACCGAATGATAGATAGTTTGCAGTACAGGCTTACGTCAAATTCCTGTCCCTGAACCAAACCTCATCTGGTTTAGCAGAGAAACTTTGCATTTTTTCGACTAAAACGGCTGGATCAGCTTCATTAAATACCAAATCTCTGTTTGCTTGTTTTAAAAAGCGATGTTGCACCATCATATCCATTTGCGCAAAAAGCGGATCGTAAAAGCCACCAACATTTAATACACCGATGGGTTTGGCATGCAGTCCCAATTGCAACCAAGTAAGCACTTCAAAGAATTCCTCTAAAGTCCCAAATCCACCTGGCAAGATCACAAATCCATCAGATAAATCAGCCATTTTTTGCTTCCGTTGATGCATATTTTCGGTAATGATCATTTGGGTAATGCCTTTATGCCCTACTTCTTTATCCATCAAAAACTGTGGAATTACTCCCGTTACCGTTCCATTCAACTTCAATACTTCATCGGCAATCACGCCCATTACTCCCACACTACCACCGCCATAAACCAATGTAATTTCTTGAGCTACCATTGTTTTTGCCAAATCAACAATCGCTTGCTTTAACACTTCGTCTCCGTTGAAATTTGCGCCACAGTAAACGCAAAGTGATTTAATATTTCCCATGCTGTAAAAAATGTAGGCGAAGATAAAATTAAAAAAACTAGATTTGGCTATTGAGGTACCCAAACTAACCTTATTTATCAGAAATGATGAGAAAAAATTACCCCTCGATATGTGGCTTTATATTTCCAGTTTATGAAAAAAAAGAGATATTTACGTTTTCGGATAAATTAAAAATATCAATAATATTTCTAACAAACATTGTGCTCTTCTTTTTCTTCTATAGTCCTTTACTTTTGATCGCATTTTACTATTCTTCAAGCAACCTAAAGGTATTTCGACAAAGAAACAGAATCGGGAACAAGTCTTTAATGATTAGAAGAATGAATACTGCACTAATTATTTTTGTTTCATCTACCTTAATGAGAATAAGCAGCCTAATTATCAGTCACCTTGGATCAGGTGAAATACGAGATATTTTTTGGCACTAAAAAAATGGCCAGCACAAGTACCGACCATTCCTCTTCATTATTAGTTATCTGTAAGACTTACGAAGTTTTCGAAACTTCGTAAGTCTTAGGCCTGTAGCAACATTAAAAACTATATCTCACTGTAGCACCATAAGTTCTTGGATCACCCAGTACCCCAGCGTACAAGCCAGAGTTTCCTGCGGCGGCTTGTAGTTGTTCAAAATAGTTAGTGTTTGCCAAATTACGTCCCCACACGAATAGCGAGAATTTCTCTGATCTAAATCCAATTCTTGCATTTAGCAAAGTATAACCATCTATCACTAAAACTTTTGACGGCGTTGGATTTGAAGAATATTCAGAACGGTAGCTCACGTCGCCAGCGATAAAATATCTTCCTTCTTTCTCAATCAAATTCCCCGCGGTACTCAATTCAGCACCTCCAGATATATTCCATTTAGAAATACCAGGCAAACGACCTCCCGAAGCATCTTTAAAAGCTACTTGGGTTGAAACGCCGTTGATTACTTCAGTATGCCCTGTTTCTTCTAAAGGCAATGGCGCATTAGTGAATTTCACATATTTACCATCCAAATAAGCAACCGCAGCATTTAAGGTTAAAAACCTACCCGCCTGATAGCTACCGTCAACCTCCAAACCTCTCACCCTTACTTTTTCAGCATTGGCTAAATACCCTCTGTTTACCCCCAATTGAGGCGACTGCACATTGGTTTGATAATCTTTGATATCGGTATTAAACGCGGTGATGTTTAACAAAGTACCAGCAGTTGGCTTGCTTTTTACGCCCAACTCATAATGCTGTACATATTCTGGCTTTACCCTAGCTAATGAAATATCCGCAGCGCCAGATGAAGTGGTTGGTAAACCACCCACATTTACACCTACAGGTTTATATCCCGTTGAATAGGTTGCGAAGGTATTCAGCTTATCATTAGGTCGGTACGACAAGGTGAGGTTACCTGAAAGGTTATTATTTTCGGTGCTAATGTTAAACTGCTGATTAGCATAAACTGCAGCTTTTAAAGCCAGTAAATTAGCATCTGTGGTTTGCAATCCGCCATAAGTTTTCCTATCATAATCCACGTCTTTCTTATCATAAGTGAACCTAATCCCTGGTAATACGTGAAGTTTATCAATCACTTCCCAGTCTACTTGGGCAAAAGCCGCTGCACTTAACGATTTAATGGTTGAATTAGTTCTGATCCCAAATCCATCCAACAAGCCTGGTGTTGAATATAACGCTTGCTGACCTGTAGCACTTGTTTGGACAAAACGCCATTGGTCTTTGCCTACCTCTTCGGTTTGCCCTAATCCCTGTAAGTTTTGACCAAGTACAAACACCCCTACTACACCGCTTAACTTATCGGTAATATCACCCGCATATCTCACTTCTTGCGAATATTGATCGTGACGGGTATTTCCTTGCGACTTAGTTAACGCAGAAAACTCTGTAAAGTCCCTATCGTTGGTAGGATCCCAATTCCAGAACCTCCAAGCAGTGGTAGACGTCAGTTTACCATTACCTATTTTATAATCGGCATTTAGGGAAATCCCACCGATGGATTGATTATGCCTCCATGGGGTATTGGTATAAATTTCTCTTGAAAAAGGGTTGATTTTTGGTTGTTGATAACCTAAATCAGCAACAATTTTAGCGTATTGGCGATAAGCACTTCTTTCGGTGGTGGTTACTCCAGCCACTACCAAAGGATAACCTGCTGGATGTTGGATGCTCACATCACCACTTAGCAACAACTCCAACTTTTCGTTAGGCGTATATAGGAACTGCGCTTTAGCCCCTAAATTGTTTTGTCCGCTATATTTACGTTCTTCTGGAACGTTCCATATTGTACCATCGCGTTGTGTACCTGAGATCGATATTTTAGCAGCAATATTTTTCGCCAATGGTCCTGTTACTGTTGTTTTGGCCTGGATAAAATTATAGTTGCCGTAGCTCAGTTCTACTTTTGCACTCGGAATTAAGCTTGGCTTTTTTGTGGTAATGTTAAAGGCACCCGCAGTTGTGTTTTTTCCAAACAAGGTTCCTTGCGGACCTCTAATTACCTCAATTTGATCAATATCGATAAAATCGGTTGAAGTTGCCGCTGGACGGGCATGGTAAACACCATCCACATAAAAACCTACCCCTGGATCTATTCCATCGTTAGTTAAACCAAAGGTTGAGCCTAGGCCTCTGATATTTAAAGTGGTGTTTCTGGCATTTGATGCATAAAGCTGTACCGAAGGCACCAATTCCTTCAATCGGTTTACGTTAAAAGCACCAGCATTTTCAGCTGCCTGCCCGCCAATTACCGTAATGGGAATAGGCACTTCTTGTAATACTTCCGAACGACGTCTTGAAGTCACCACAATTTGGTCTAGTTGCGAAGCCTCCAACAGAACAAGCTCTAAAGGTGTAGCTGAAACAGTTAACACTTGGAAATCTTGTGGTTTAAAGCCTACTGAACTTACCTGAATATAAAAAGGTACTTCTGGAACTTGGGCTAATCGGAATTCGCCTTTTTCATTGGCGCTTGTCGAAATATTAGCCCCTCTGATTTTGATAGTGGCGTGGGGAACAGGAGAACCGTCAGTTCGTTTGATCACCCCTGTTAGAGCGGTTTGAGCGAAAGCAAAGTTGGCCGAAAGGGAGAAGGTTAAGGTTAAAACAGTGAGGTAAATGTAGTTTCTTAGTTGATAAAGTTTGATTTTCATTTTTTGTATAAAGTGTTACGAGGTTTGCTGTATGGGTATTTTTAAATAGTCGAAAGCGTTTTTCATCATACAGCAACACATGGGATTCAGTGATCTTTTCATATTTCCAATTTTTAAATTATATATAATATCTATAGATTTAGTAGACAAATATATTAAAGTTTTTACAAACCAAAATTTTATTTTGAAAAATGTGTGGTATTAGCAGAAAGAAAGGTACCTTTTGGCAGGGGTTTGGGTGGTGCGGATAAAACCTCGTAGGTTTTGAAAACCTACGAGGTTTAAGGGGATGCAAAAAAGATTGCAACAAAAAGCGGGGCTATCGTAACCGATGCCCCGCTGTATATGATTTACAGATTAATTTAAGAATAATCGAAAATAACTGCTTCTTTTAGTAAGATTCTCTCGAATCTTTCGGACTTACCGACGATCAACTTCTCTACTTACTTGTATAATTCGGTGCTTCTTTAGTGATAGTGATATCATGTGGATGACTTTCACGCATACCAGCAGCTGTAATTTGTACAAACTGTGCTTCTTGCAACTTATCAATGCTAGCTGCGCCAACGTAGCCCATACTTGCACGTAAACCACCAATATATTGGTACATCACCTCGGCCAAAGTACCTTTGTATGGCACACGACCTACGATACCTTCTGGTACCAATTTCTTAATATCGTCTTCTACATCTTGGAAATAACGGTCTTTTGAGCCTTGCTCCATCGCCTCGATAGATCCCATACCACGGTACGATTTAAACTTACGTCCTTCGTAAATGATGGTTTCACCTGGGCTTTCTTCCACACCTGCAAATAACGAACCTGCCATTACCGTGCTAGCTCCAGCTGCAATGGCCTTTGCAATATCACCAGTATGTTTAATTCCGCCATCGGCAATTACTGGAACGCCTGTACCTTTTAAAGCCTTGGCACACTCAAAAACAGCGTATAATTGCGGTACCCCTACCCCAGCAATAATTCTGGTAGTACAAATAGAACCTGGACCAATACCCACTTTAACCGCATCAGCACCAGCATCAGCCAAAGCTTTTGCCGCGGCACCAGTAGCAATGTTACCAGCAATTACCTGTAATTCTGGATATTTAGCTTTTACTTCTTTTAACTTATCAATCACCCCTTTCGAGTGACCGTGAGCTGTATCAATGGCAATCACATCAACCCCTGCTTTTACTAAAGCATCCACACGTTGCATCGTATCAGCAGTTACACCAACCGCAGCACCTACACGTAAACGACCTTTTTCGTCTTTACAAGCCGCTGGATAGTTTTTAACTTTTTGAATATCCTTGAAAGTAATCAAACCGCTCAAAAAGCCTTGTTCATCTACTACAGGTAGTTTTTCAATTTTATGGTTTTGCAAAATCTCTTCTGCCTCTTTCAGGTTAGTTCCTTCAGGAGCGGTAATCAAATTCTCTTTGGTCATTACCTGCGCAATTGGCTTGCTCATATCCTTTTGGAAACGCAAATCTCTATTGGTAATAATGCCAACCAGTTTGTTATCCGATGTTACTACTGGAATACCACCAATTTTGTGCTCCTTCATAATTTTAAAAGCATCTGCAACAACCGATGTTTCTAACAAGGTTACTGGATCTTGGATCATACCGCTTTCTGAACGCTTTACTTTGCGTACCTCTTCGGCCTGTCTCTCAATGCTCATGTTTTTATGAAGCATCCCCAATCCACCGTTTTGGGCAATGGCAATGGCCAATTCAGCTTCAGTAACGGTATCCATCGCTGCCGAAACCAAAGGAACGTTCAACTGGATTTTTTTGGTTAAGAAAGTGCTGGTGTTAACATCTCTAGGCAATATTTCCGAATACGATGGTACCAAAAGTACGTCATCATAAGTTAAACCTAAAGCAATAAATTTTTGGGGATCGAGTTGCATAGCAAATAAATTACGAATTATTATTTGCCAGGCAAAGATACAGTTTTTTAGGTTAAAATAAAATTCCGATTGTTATATTTTGGTAAAGCAATTGTTGTTTTTATTTGACAATTCCAGTCCTGCGGTCCATTACTATCTTTTTGTGGCCTATTGTCATCCTGGGCCTATAGAGGAATTCTCATTTGTCATTATCCTTCAGTCGTAAAGTTTAAGGCTTCGCCTTTCTCAAAACCTGCGAGGTTTGCAAGGGTACATAGGCCTGCGGTAGTGAAACAAAAAGGATCTCTATTTCCATCAGGTTTATTTTACATCAAACGGTAGAACTATTACCGCCAGCTTGTAGCGTTTATCAAAAGCGTTGCGTATTAACACAAAACCTAAACCATGAACAAACCAAACCTGTATCTTATTTACGTATTATTATTTGGCGTATTTTTCTCCTTTGGCTGCAAAAAAGAAAATGCAAAAATCAAAGACCAAAAGGAGCTTGAGCAGCTTTATAGCAAGATAAAAACGATTGCCGAGAGTAGTACCTGCGGAGGCACTACAGATTACGAATTGAAATTCACTCCCATTGGAAACAAAGCTTGTGGCGGCCCTGTGGGTTATATAGCCTATTCAACAAGTATTAACGTTAATGAGTTTAAAAGCTTAGTTACGAAATATACGGAACTTGAAAAAACGTACAACAAAAAATGGAATATCGTTTCTACCTGTGATATCCCAAGAGAGCCCACAACGGTAAGCTGTAGTAATGGGAAACCTGTTTTAGTCTATAATTCTTCTTTTTAATTCAGCTCATATGAAACGTCTCTTTTTACAATTGGCAGCAGCTATCTTATTTTTGAATTGCTTAAGCTGCAGCAAAGACATTATCGAGAACAAAAAAACCTTAGATAAACTTTATGAGGTTTATAAAGATGGGCAAATCAGCATTTGCAAATACAATGGTGAAACCGTTTATAGCACTGGGCAAAACGCTTACGATGCCCCAGGAGTAATATATGATAAAAATGGCAACCCAATAGGCAATTGCAATTATGCTTGGGGACAAGTGGATGCGATGTGCAAAGAGGTAACAAATTGCAAAATAATTTATATGGTAAAAGATAATATTTGGGGCCAACCCGCCACAAATCTTTTCAAATTAGGAAAATAGAATCATCATTAAACTTCAACTAATTAATCATGGAAAATTTATTTTTATATCTGAAAGTTTCATTTCAATTCTTCTTCGACAGATATTTATCCTAATTTCATTACCACAATTAGGAATTATTTAGATGAGGAATTTATTTGTTGCAGTCCTATTACTGATTGCAAGTTTCAGCTACGCACAGAATTTTAAGTATGCTTTTGTAACTGATACCCATGTGGGCACGGCAACTGGTGAAGAAGATTTACGAAGAACCGTTACTGATATCAATCAACAAAACGACATCGATTTTGTGCTGGTAACTGGCGATATTACCGAGATGGGCACCAATGAAGAGCTCAAACTGGCCAAAGAAATACTCGCTAACCTTAATAAACCTTATTATGTCATTCCTGGCAACCATGATACTGGATGGTCGGAGTCAGGTGGCGTTTCTTTCATTACCACCTTTGGCTATGACAAATTTACCTTTGATCATAAAGGCTATCGTTTTATTGCCTGTGCTTCGGGGCCTTACGTACGCATGAGCGACGGACACATCCCTCGTGATGCCACCGTTTGGCTCGACAGCCTATTGAAGAAAACACCAGCGTCAATGCCAGTTGTTTTTGTGAACCACTACCCTATCGATAACAGTCTTGACAATTGGTATGAGGTTACCGATCGTTTAAAAACTAAAAATATTCAATACGCCATTTGTGGTCATGGACACCAAAACAAAGCATATAATTTTGAAGGGATAGCCGCTACGATGGGCCGTTCTAATCTACGTGCAAAAGATAGCATAGGTGGTTACAACATTGTGAGCATGGCTAAAGATACGGTATACTTTGCCACTAAAAGGCCTACCGAACAACTACTACCAGCTTGGCGAAAAATTGCACTTAAAACTTTTGTGAAGGATGGAAAAACTTATGAAAGGCCTGATTTCTCCATCAACAGAACATCCCCTAATGTAAAAGCAGTTTGGACTTACCATTCTAATGCAAACGTGGTTAATACCCCAGCATACAGCAATGATTTAGTCATTTTTGGGAATAGCTTAGGATTAGTTGAAGCATTAAATCGAAAAACAGGAAAACCTGTTTGGACCTACCAAACCAAAGGTGCCATTTATTCATCTCCAGTCATCACCAGCGGATTAGTCATTTTTGGCTCTGGTGATGGAAATATCTATGCTTTAAACCTAACATCTGGCAAGTTAAAGTGGAAATCTACCGCTGGTAAATCTGTTTTGGGATCGCCCATAGTTGAAGGACAAACGTTATTTATTGGTGCAAGCGATCATACCTTTAAGGCACTTGATATTAAATCTGGACAAATTAAATGGGAATTTAAGGAAGTAGAAGGCACTATTGTAGGCAAACCGCTCATTTACCAAGGAAAAATTATTTTCGGTTCATGGGGCCGTCATTTGTATGCCCTAGACATTCACAAAGGCAATTTAATATGGAAATGGAACAATGGAAGTGGCAACAGAATGTTCTCTCCAGCAATGGCCACTCCTGTAGCCACTAAAGGTACCATTTACATTGCGGCTCCTGATCGCGTCCTTACCGCTATTGATGCGAATACAGGCGAAACTTTATGTCGAAACAACCAAGCCAAAGTCCGCGAATCCATTGGTATCTCTACGGATAGCACTTTAGTATATGGCAAAACCATGCAGGACGAAATTGTAGCCTACAAAACCACCAGAACAGATGAAGGCATTGCTTGGAAATTTAACGCAGGCTATGGTTATGAACATACTCCCTCCGACCTGATCGAGAAAAATGGCAAGCTTTTCTTTGGAACCAAGAATGGAACGGTGTACTGCATGGACCCTTTAGCGCGAAAAACCCTATGGGCACACAAAATAGACAACTCTATGGTGAACACGTTTAAGGTGATTGACGATAAAACATTGTTGGTGAGCACCATGGATGGAAAGGTGGCTTTAATTACCGAAAAATAGCTACACAGCGTATTTTGCAATACACACCATAAAAAATCCCGTCCCGTCCCGCACTTGCGGGACGGGACGGGATTTTTATATTTATTTCTTTCCTACTACCACTCTCGCCATTGCGTTCCAATCTAAATATCGATTGGCCATTTCTTTCAAATCTTGAGCAGTAATGTTTTTAACAGTTTCTACGTAATTGTTATAGTAGTTGTAATCCAATCCAAAAAAATGGATGTTCTTGAACTTATCAGCATGAGAAAAAGCATTTTCCAAACTACCTAACATTGAACCTAGCATATAGTTTTTAACCAAGTCCAGCTCTTCATCAGCCACAAGGTCCTGCCTTAAAAGCATAATTTCCTTTTCAATTTCTTTCAAGGCATCGGCACATACATTAGCGCCAACTTCTGTAGCTAAAAAGAAATAACCTGCATGTCTTAGCGAAGCAATGCCCGAACCAATGCCATAAGTATAGCCCTTATCTTCACGTATGTTGGCCATTAAGCGAGAACCGAAATAGCCACCAAATACACAGTTCAATACTTGCAAAGCGGGAAAATCAACATGAGTACGGTTAATGCTCAAATTACCCATTCTAATGGCAGACTGCAATGCTTCTGGTTTTTCAATGTAAATATCTTGGCCAGCTTTAGCAGAAAAACTGAAATGATTTCGTTCGAAACTTTGACTGTTCTCCCAAGCACCACCAAAAACCGTATCTAATACCTCAAAATCCCTATCCACAAATTTACCTGCAATAATGATGGTACAATTTTTTGGTTGGTAAGCGGCTTTGAAATAAGCCAGCAAGTCTATTTGCTGTAATTGGTCATAATCCGAAGGATTAATATCGGAGCCGTAAGCCGTATCTCCAAAAATAGCATGGGCAAAAGTTTTGCGGGCCAAATAATCATTCTTTTGCAAACTCACCTGCAATTTTTGCTTCTGGTTTTGCTGATAAATTTCCAATTCGTGTTGTGGAAAAATGCTCTCGTTTAACACCGAATGTAAAATAGGCAATACCGAAGACAAGTGCTTGGTTAGTGTGTACAGTGTAATGGTAGTAAAATCAGCACTATATTCTGTTTGCAAAAATGCACCGTAGTAATCAACACCGTCCGCAATTTGTTTTGCCGTTAACTTTGAGGTTCCACTATTAATCAAACCATTTACCGCTACTGCTTGCAGGGGCTTTTGTTCGCTCCAGTTTCCATTCTCAAAAATAAACTCAATACGTACCAACTCCTGTTCTCCAGCATTCAAAATATAAACTGGAAGCCCACTGGCCAATTGTTTTGAAATGGGTTGAATAAAATTAATATCACTTACCTGATTAAACGCAGGGGCTACTGTTCTGTTAAGCATTGGCTAAATAATATAAGGTTGATGATTTTTCTTTCTTAAACGTGGTGTTGGCCACTGTCCTAATCTGTTCGGCCGTGATTCCCAAGTATTTATTAATTTCTACGTTCAACGAAGCAGCATCGCCCAAAAGTTCGTAGTAAGCCAAGTTCATGGCTTTATCCAATAAACTCATTTCGGCAAACACCATAATCGATTCCGATTTGTTTTTCACCTTGGTCAACTCGTCATCACTCACCAGCTCTGTAGCAATAAGTTCAAGTTCTTTCCAAATGGCCTTTTCAGCCACTTCCATGCTCACGCCCTCTACCAGTTTACCTTCTACCACAAACAAACCTTCATCTAAACTACTGGTGATATATGCGTTGATTTCACTAAACAACTTTTGTTCCTTAAGCAAGCTATTAAACAACCTCGACGATTGTCCTTGCGATAAGATATCCGATAGCAAATCGAAAACTTGGTAGTCGGCATCCGTTCTTCCCGACATTTTAAAGGCTTTGTAAATAGCATTCAAAGGCACATCTGCTTTTACCGTCAAATTTCTTTCTGCTACCTGTTCTGGTTCCTGAGGAAGGTCCCTCTCGTATTTATCTCCTGCAGGAATTGGTCCAAACCATTTTTCGGCCAATTGTTTTACATCTTCGGTTTTCACGTTTCCACCTACCACCAGAATAGCATTTTGCGGAGTGTAATGCTTCTTGAAAAATGCCTTCACATCTTCCATTTTTGCATTTTCAATTTGCTCCAAATCCTGTCCAATGGTTGCCCAACGATAAGGATGCTTTTGGTAAGCTAAAGGGCGTAACTTTAACCAAACATCGCCATAAGGCTGATTAAGGTAACGTTGCTTAAACTCTTCGCAAACCACATTACGTTGTGTTTCCAAGCTCTTTTCCGAAAAAGCCAAGCTCAACATCCTATCGCTTTCCAACCAAAAAGCCGTTTCAATATTGGCTGCAGGAAGGGTGATGTAATAGTTGGTGATGTCATTGCTGGTGAAGGCATTGTTTTCGCCTCCCACACGTTGCAAAGGTTCATCGTAACTTGGAATGTTCACAGAGCCGCCAAACATTAAATGTTCAAACAAATGTGCAAAACCCGTTCTTCCCTCCTCTTCGTCCCTAGCACCAACATCATAAAGTATATTTAAAACTGCCATTGGCGTGGTTGCATCCTCGTGCACCAAAACTTTTAAACCATTGGACAGCGTAAAACGATTAAAATTTACCATAGGCAACAAAGATAATCGAATTGTTGAATTGCCAAATTGTTCAATTGTTGGCAGATTGTAAAGATGAATTGTTTGTCGAAAACCTCGTAGGTTTTAGAAACCTACGAGGTTTAACCTGTATCATGTTTATTAAACCTATGAGGTTTGTGTGAATTTGAGAATATAATTTATACGTTAAAATTCGTTAATCTGAGCAATCTCATCATCTGTTAATCCTTATAATACTTACCTTTGTACTATGAATACAGGAGAATTACTGCAAAGGGCACTTCATTTTGACTTTTTGAGCAAAGAGGAAGGTGTATTTTTATATCATAATGCCAGTACTGCCGAATTGGCTTACGTAGCAAATGAGCTTAGAAAAATACAAGTGCCCAGTGGTAAGGTAACCTGGCAGATTGACCGTAATGTAAACACCACCAACGTTTGTATTGCCAACTGCAAATTCTGTAATTTCTTTCGCAGACCAGGGCACGACGAAAGCTACATTACCGATATTGAAACCTACAAGGTAAAGATTGAGGAAACTTTTCGTTTGGGTGGCGACCAATTATTGTTACAAGGCGGACATCACCCTGATTTGGGACTAGAATTTTATACGACCTTGTTTAAGCAACTTAAAGAGCTTTATCCTGATTTAAAACTACACGCTTTAGGTCCGCCAGAAATTGCACACGTGGCTAAACTGGAAGGTATTTCACACACTGAAGTTTTAAGCGCTTTAAAAGAAGCTGGCTTAGATTCGTTACCTGGTGCTGGCGCCGAAATTTTGAACGACAGGGTGAGAAGGCTTATTTCCAAAGGAAAATGTGGTGGACAGGAGTGGCTTGATGTGATGCGTGCCTGCCATCAATTAGATATCACGACTTCGGCCACGATGATGTTTGGCCATGTAGAAACCATTGAAGAACGCTTTGAGCATTTGGTTTGGATACGTGAGGTACAAAGTGAAAAACCAGCCGATGCGAACGGATTTTTGGCCTTTATTCCTTGGCCTTTCCAAGATGATGGTACTTTATTGAAACGTTTAAGAGGCATTAGCAATAATGTAACTGGCGATGAATATGTACGAATGATTGCGTTGAGCCGTATCATGCTACCTAACGTTAAAAACATACAAGCTAGCTGGTTAACGGTTGGTAAATCGGTAGCGCAACTTTGCTTACATGCTGGCGCCAACGATTTTGGTTCGATCATGATCGAAGAAAATGTCGTTTCAGCCGCAGGAGCGCCACACCGTTTTACGGCAAACGGCATACAAACGGCCATCAAAGAAGCTGGTTTTGAGCCCCAATTGCGTGGACAAAAATACAACTATCGCGAATTGCCCGAACACTTGGAAGAACAAGTGATCAATTACTAACGGCTACATAAAATATTCAGATGAAAAGAATTGCCCTGATTTGTGTTTTTGCATTATGGAGTGCATTTGCTTTTGCTCAAAAAAATTGGGTAAAACAAAAACTCACCAGCCACTTTACGGCAAGTTTCCCTTCTGCTCCCAGCCAAACGGCCAGTACGACCTTTGCGCTTAAAGACAGTACGCACGTGATTTACACCGCCACTTATAGTTTTATTGCCCAAAATTTAAAGGTAGAAGAAAAGGTATTTGAAAAACTAGCGGCCACTAACGAATTTGCAGGTGAATTTTTAAGCACATTACAGGCTACGCTGCCTCAATACAGTTTAGAAAAACTACAGCTTAAACAACATAAAAACTACGTCAACTATCTCACATCTGGCAGAAACGAGACAGAAAAGAAAACGATTTTTATGAATATTGTTTTTGTAAATGGTGTTTACTATAGCCTTTCGTGTATTATTCCCGATGGTGAAAAACTTCACAACAAGGATACTTTCTTGAACGGTTTTCAAGTCACTAAATAGAAAAAGGCTTTCAAAAAGTTTTCTTCTTCGTCGCTAAATCACAGCGTAAAAAGAAAAGCCTCTCGAAAGCCTTTGGTATTGTTTTTCGATCAATTACAATCTAAATCCTGGTTTAAGGAACAAATTAGCAATGGTCACCACTTCGGCCTTAGTTAAAAACTCATCAAAAGATTCTGCCGCAGCAGTTCTAGTTACCCCAGTTCCGTTAATAGCGGTAATTTCAATCCCCGCTTGCAACGTAGTGTTTTCTCTAGCATAAACTGGGTCTACCGCAGCAATTCCAGTATCGTTAGAAACACCTCCAGCACCTAAGCTAATCCAAGGTTTTAATCCTGTAGCTCCGTTTGCAGCTAACATTTGGCGTAAGTGCGAAGCATGCCTAGCTTCAACCGAGTGAATTTGCAGAGCTGTGGTTAAAACGGCATTTCCTTTCAAAACAGGAGCTTGACCTTTGTAGGCTCTCACACCAGTATCTTCAAAAGCAGTAGCAACTTTTAAAAAGGTTACATAGTCTGAATAAACCGCTCCAAAAGTACCACCCGCAGTAAAATCAAAATTATCATATACTAATTCTGTTCTTGCGGCACTTCCCAATGCACCTTTAAGCAGGTCCACATGTGCTTTTTCGTGGTTCCGTATAGTAGTAATTGCGCCATTTGGTGCACCTGCCGGAACTAAAGTTGGCGTAGCTACCAACGCATGATTGTAAAAGTGGTACTCCAAATATTCTAAAGTAAGGGCAAAATTTAACACCTCATTTACTGCCGTTGGCGTTGCTTGACCATAAGCTTTGGTAAACAACGAGCCTAAAGCCAAAGGCATTGCAGCTAAAGAGATTTTCTTTCCAATTTGGAAAAAATCTTGCATTGCTTTTCTCCGAGGATTTATTCTCTCATAAATCTCACCGTCAACTTTTTCAATCTCATCTAATATGCTTAAAATATTCATAATTTCTAGGTTTTAAGGTTAAAGGTTAATTACGTTAATTTTGGTTTTGATGTACACGCTAGCCGCTGCAAGTACTTTATCTGGCGTTAATGCACCGTCTAAACCTCCAGCCGCATTGGCCCCTAATGAGGTCAAAGTTGTTAAGTCGGCAAAACTTCCATTACTGATTTGATCCCTTACCCATGCCGCATGCCTTGCTTCTACTGATACAATTTGTCCAGCAGCAACCAAGTAAGCATCCGTTTTTAACCTTACCCCAGCACCGTTATAAGCCGCAACTCCTAAATCCTCAAATGTTTTTGCGGCAGCAAGCACACTTGCTCCGTCACTAAAATTGATGGACGAAAAATCGACATCTAAACTTCCAATGGCAGCAGTACCCAATACGTTTTTGAAAAATTCACGGTGTGCAATTTCATGGAACTGAACATCTTGAAAATAGTTCTTTTGAGCAGTAGTAAAACTTGAAGGTGGATTTGAGGCTACTTTGATGTAAAATGCTGCTTCCAATTGTTCCAAAGCATAGGCATAATTAAGTACGCCAAAATCGTCTTTGAAATCTAGTGTAGCACCAAAAGACATACTTGGCGATCTATCTTTCTTACATCCTGCAGCAACTAACGCCACTACTGCGGCACCAGCACCAGCGTACTGCAAAAAAGCTCGTCGTTGGAGCCTGGCATCTAAAATATCTGTTTCTTTCGGAGATGTTTCGTGGTTCTCTTTTAAATTTTCCATAACACGGGTTTTTAGGGTTTTAGTTAAAAGGTTATTTACCACACATACGAGGTTCACTAAAATTTGGATTTCATAAAAGCAGAAATATTTCCAGTTACCTTCATTTTTTGATAAATTGAGCCAAACTAAACGATGGCCGCACTAAACACAATTATTGTTGACGATGAGGAATTTGCACGTTCATCATTATATTTCTTATTGCAGGAAAACTGCCCTGGAGTGAATATTTGTGGCATTGCGAAGTCGGTTAGCGAAGCAAAAGCGCTGCTACAGAGCTACGATGTAGACCTTATTTTTTTAGATATTGCCATGCCAGGCGAAAACGGTTTTTCGTTAATTCCGCAGGCACAGGAAGCTAACGCCACGGTTATTTTTACGACGGCCTATGACCAATATGCACTAAAAGCCATCAAAGCAAACGCTATCGACTACCTTTTAAAACCCATTGACATTGAAGAACTGGTTGCAGCAGTGGAGAAAGCCACTAAATACCAGCAACTCAACCAGGCATTGCACCAAAATACTGGACTTAAAAATCTGGAAACAGAACTAAAAGAACAGAAGGGGATCAATAGATTAACTTTACCTAGTGGACAAGGTTATCGTTTAATTGACGTTGATGATATCATCCACATCGAAGCGGATAGCAACTATTCGATTTTCCATCTCAAGAACAAAGAAAAAATAACTGTTTCTAAAGTATTGAAGGATTACGAAGAAATACTTCCTGAAGAAAAATTTTTCAGGATCCATAAATCAAGTATCGTGAACCTTAAATATGTGAAGGAATACAACAATAAAAACGGCTTGGTATTGTTACTAGAAAATGGAGAATCTCTCGTGGTATCAAGAAGACGAGCGAGTGATTTCTTTGAAAAAATAAAGACCTATGCGCTACTGCAAAGTGAAAAATAAATCTGCAATATGGCTAATAGGCTTTTTGTTGGTCGTCCTAAATGGCTTAAACACCTTTGCCCAAACGGTTTACCTACCCCACTACAGCACCAAAGATGGTTTACCTAGCAATAATTGCTTTTATATGCTACAGGACCAAAAAGGCTTCATTTGGATTGCCACTGATGCTGGGGTAAGTAGATTTGACGGTGCAGTTTTCGAAAACTTCTCGGTAGATGATGGTTTGCCCGACAATCAAATCCTACAATTAAGGGAAGACAGTAAAGGCCGCATTTGGTTCATGGCCCTCAACGGACAATTAAGTTATTTCCTAAACGGTAAAATCCATAACGAGAAAAACAATCCCAACCTAAAGGATTTGAGCTTTAATGGTGTAGTGGTCTCTTTTTTGGAAGATAGCAAAGGAAAACTATGGTTTGGGACGAACAACAACGTTATTGGCGTTTGGGACGGTACAAAAACAAGCAAAATGGTATCCAAGGATGGTCATTTCAAGTTTCAAAATGCCTACCTCTATGAAGACCACAATAACAATATCAAGGCATTTACCAATATAGCGGCTTTTATCTATAAGGACGGAAACTTTAAGCTAACTCATCAACAGTATTATCCTTTATCGTATAAAACAATTTACCATCGCAAAAATGGTATCTATTTTTTGGATAAGGAAGGTCTAAATCATTTGAGCGATACGGGTATTCATCAAATACTAGACATTGACCAAAAATTGCTGGCATCCAATTTAGGCTATATGTACATGAATGATAGCGAACTTTGGATTTGCAATGAAATAGGCGTTAAGGGAATGAGCTACGATGGTAGAAGTGCCAGTTTCTTGCAAGGAATTAACGTAAATCAGGTGATTGAGGACAGACAGGGCAATCTTTGGTTTACCACTAAAAACGGTATATACAAACTTCCTCAACTCAAGGACCAACTATATACCTTCAATCGAGAAGATGGGCTGAATAACAGCATGATTAAAAGTATTGCCAAGGACAAATACAATCGATTATGGTTGGGTGCCAACAATGGCATCATCAACATACTGGATCTAAAAACAAAAAATAGCGTTCAAATTAACTTACCTCGTCCCGAACAGTACAACGTCATTAAGCAATTGGTGCTCGACAAGAAAAACGACAAAATCTTTTTCGCTTCAGATTATGGTTTAGGAACTGTGAACAGTAATTATCCTCTAAGCAAAGATTTCAAGTTCCTACGAGAAACGAACAATAACATGTTTGTGGTCAAAAATTTCACTATTGACACCACTTCCAAACTTACGTTGTCCATGTCTTCAGGGGTCGTGATTATCAACGACAGGAACAAGTTGGAATTTTCGGTATTGAAATACAAAGAGCAACAAGATTTTTTTAGGGACCGTTCTTATAGAGTGTTTTATGATAAAGAACAAAACCTATGGTTTTCCAACATCAGCGGCTTATCAGAGTTTAACCACAACAAGCTGAATAAGCATTACGAAAAATACCCGCTGCTTACCAAAAGGATCAACGATATGCGCCAGCTGCCTGATGGCAGTATCGCTATGGCGACGGATGGCTATGGCATTATCATCTTTAAAAATGGAAAAATCACGCAGCTTATTGATTACAAAAGAGGATTAAGCAATAACATCATCAATAAATTATTTGTACGAGACAACAATCTCTGGGCAATTAGCAATACAGGAATCAACAGAATATCCTTTAACAAAGGCAGGGCTACGGTTAGTGCCTTTGATGACGTGAACGGCATCTTATCCGATAATTTGAATGATCTATACATCGACAAAGACACCGCCTATTTTGCTACCAATAACGGATTGGTTTATTTCGCTTACAATCATTTGCTGCAAACTTCTGAAGCACCAAAAGTTTACATTACCTCTGTGGTTAACAATAAACAGTCGCTTGATCTTAATAGTAGTTTTAAGTTAAAACCTATTGAACAGAGTTTGATAATCAACTATAGTGCGATCGATTTTAACAGCAAAAATATAAGCTATAGGTACAGACTGAAAAATAAAGGAAACTGGATTGAAACCAAGAATCGTAGGTTAGAACTTTCATCACTTGAACCAGGCGAATATGTTTTTGAAGTAAGTGCCAAAAACCAGAACAGCCATTGGAGTGAACCTGCTAAAATTAAACTGGTTCTGGAAAAGAAGTTTTACCAAAGTTGGTGGTTCATCGGAATTTTGTTGGTACTTGGAGGTTATCTCATTTACCTAATTAGCGTAACTATTACCAGGAGACAAAAAAACAAGGAGCAGGAACAGTTATTACTGAAAAATAAAATCTTGATGCTGGAGCAACAAGCCTTACAAGCCATGATGAATCCTCATTTTGTGTTCAATGTGATGAATTCTATCCAGCATTACATCAATACCAAAAACACTTCTTCGGCCAACAAAGTGCTTACCGGCTTTGCCCGTTTGATTAGAAAAAATCTGGAAATCTGTACCCAGAGTTATATTTCTTTGGAAGAGGAAATCAACTATCTCAACCTATATCTCAACTTGGAAAAAAATCGTTTTGGAGAAAAATTCCACTTCGAAATCCATGTTGACCCACAAATAGATAAAGAAGAAACGCAAATCCCTTCGATGTTGCTACAGCCTTATATTGAAAATGCCATTTGGCACGGCATTATGCCAAAAGAAGAAGGCGGCACAGTGACCATTAACATCAGTGAACAAAATGATGAAACTTTGCTCATCAGAATTATTGACGATGGTATAGGCATTGACAATTCATTAGCTGCCAAAAAAGACGGACACCAGAGCAAAGGTATGGATTTAACGAAAGAGCGAATCAACCTTTTAAACAAAATTGAAGCAAAATCCATACAGCTGGACATTAAACAGCATGGAAAAACAGGCACTATTGTTTCCATTTCTATTCCGTTCACCCCATAAAATACCGTTTACTCAAATATTACTACCACTCACTAAATAAGCGTGCATCTTAGGCTTTTTTGTATTAAACTTGTTTTAAGAAATTAAACAAACATTAATTGTTTGTTCTGAGAGCGTTCTTATAGAATTGACTAAAGATATTTTTTAACCTAACCTAAAAGTATATCTCAATTCAGGTTTCATTTGTGTGTTAAAAGCGTCCCGATTTTTCAATTAGGACGCTTTTTTATTTTACACCCTATCCGGTTTACAAGGCCTCAAAAAATATCGTTAAAAAATTCAAAAAAAATTTCCCAAAAATGGTTTTTATTCTAATTTTGGGCCTGCGAAAAAACGAAACAAACAACGCTGTTTTCTATTTTAAAAAAGATTTTTGTAACTTTAATTAGCGCATTTAACTTTCGAACTATTAACAATTTTTTGTGTAATGAAAACGCCAAAAAAACCTATTCAAGACAAGCCTACAGGCAAGCCAAATTCTAAGAAAGAAGAAATGGATGAAGAACTAGATGACGTCCAAGATGAGAAAAATGTAGATGAGGACGAAGATGACTTTGACATGCCTCTGGACGACTTCGACAATTTCGATAGTTATGACGAAGATGATGACGAAGATTATTAAAAAAACAGTTCATAAACATTATCACAAAAAGCATCCTAAACAGATGCTTTTTGTTATTTTAGCCCCATATGAAAGTCATAGCAGTTAACAACGATCAAACACAAAAACAATTTCTTGATGTGGTAGAACCTCTTTACCGCAATGACAAAGCATATATAAGACCTCTTGATCAAGACGTTGAAAAGATATTTGATATCCAACAAAATTCATTCTTTAAGCATGGTCAATGCACAAGGTGGGTACTGCTAGACAACAAAGACAAAGTAATTGGAAGAGTTGCGGCTTTCGTTAATGAGAAAAAAGCCTACGGCTACGAAGTTCCTACTGGTGGAATGGGTTTTTTTGAATGTATAGATGATCAAAATGCCGCAAACCTACTTTTTGACACGGCCAAAGCATGGTTAATTGAACGTGGCATGAAAGCCATGGAAGGTCCCGTCAATTTTGGTGAAAACGATAGTTTCTGGGGGCTTTTGGTAGAAGGCTTCATTCCCGCCTCTTACGGCATGAATTACCATTTGCCTTACTACCGTCAGTTGTTTGAAAATTATGGATTTGAGACGTCCTATGAGCAGCTCACAAACATTATAGATTTAACCATCCCCTTCCCTGCCCGATTTACTAAAATAGCCAATTGGGTTGCTGCTAAGCCTGGCTATACTTTTGAACATTTCAAAAAGGACAAAGCAGACAAATACATTAGCGATTTGATGGAGATTTACAACGATGGCTGGCAGGACTTTGAAAACTTTGTTCCTATCAAAAAGGAAATCCTACAGGAGAGTTTTAAGCAGATGGAAGTCATTATGGACGAGAAGTTGATCTGGTTTGCTTACGTAGACGGAGAACCTGCTTCTTTTACCGTATTAATTCCAGATGCCAACCAAATGATCAAGGACTTTAACGGCAAGCTTGGTCTATTACAGAAATTAAAATTCGCATACAGGCGTTGGGTAGGCGTTAAACGCATGAGAGCAATTGTAATGGGCACCAAAACGGCTTATCAAAAACATGGCTTAGAATCGGCCCTATTCATCAAACTTGGCGAATACGTACTGCCTAAAAATCAATATACTGAACTGGAATTGTCGTGGGTAGGAGATTTTAATGAGAAGATGTTGGCCATACATGAAGCTACTGGTGCTAAATTTGGCAAAAAGCATTTGACTTTAAGGAAGGATTTTTAAGGTTAAGTTTTCTATGTGTCTATGTGGTTCTTTTGGACAACATAAATAACCAGAAAATGTAACCACATTGACACATAGCGGCACATCATGAGCGGGTCAAGGTCGATTTTAGTAGAACGAAGAGGATTTGCTAGGCTTTAGATAATTACCCTCTCTGCCCTTTGGGCATCCCTCCCAAAGGGAGAGAAAAAAGACAAAGCTAACTAAGCATTATGCTACTCTCTCCCACTGGGAGAGATGGCGTAACCAGAGAGGCTAAACTATTCCGTAAAAACTACCGAATTATATTACAAACCTAACTTATCATAGAGGTCAATGACCTTCTTTTGCAGCTTCATTATTTCCGCATCCTTATCGGCAAGTAGCTTTTTCAACGAGGAAATTTCGGGTGTATTTTGTGATGGCTGAATGGTAGCAGGAGCATCTTTAGAAAGGATTGAGGTTACCGAAACTTCGAAATACTTTGCAATTTGAATTAAACGAGATAGATTAATATCTGTTTGTCCATTCTCAATTTTTGAAAGTGCAGCTACTGAAATACCCAATGCCTTGGCTACTTCAGTTTGCCCCTTTCCTTTATCCAGTCGCAGCTGCCTAATGTTGCTTCCTACCTCCGTAATTAAGTGCTGACTGGTCAAAATATTAATTGGTTTTTAACTCACTGGCCAGTTTTGGCAAATCGAGCCCAGCGTAAGTACCAGAGCTCATTAACAGCAAGTTGGTTTGATGATAATTAAGACTTTTCAAATAAGTTTCTAGCTTAGTTGGATCGTCAAAAAACAACAATTTATCGTCTTCAAAAGCTTCCTTAATGTCTGCTTCAGTTAACGGTTGCATTTTTTTCTGCTCAAAAGTCTTTGCATCAATATACACAATGGCAACGTCAGCGTCCTTCATTGCCCCACTATATTCCTTCAAAAACTGCTTGTTCAAGCTACTAAAAGTATGCAGCTCCATGAGCGCTACCAATCTCCTATCTGTAAACTGTGCCTTAACCGCATGAATCGTGGCTTTTAGCTTAGATGGCGAGTGGGCAAAATCTTTATAAATATTCGTTTGGTTTACAGCACCCACCAATTCCAATCTTTTCGCCGCACCTGCAAAAGAAGCGATGGCTTCATTAAATCCATCCTCTGTAATACCTAGTTTGGCGCAAACTTGCTTGGCTGCATTTAAGTTCATTAAATTATGATCTCCAAACACATTTAACGGCGTTTGCTGCGGCAACAAATAGGTCACCCCATTTCTCACCTCATGAGCAGGAACACCGTAAGGAATCTTCTCTACGTCAGCCGTAGACTTCAACACCGTTTGATTTAATTCCTCATCCACTTCGCAATAAATCAACGTACCTTTTGGCGTAATGGTTTCTATGAATTTAGCGAACTGCTCTACATAATTGGCAAAGGTTGGAAATACATTGATATGGTCCCAAGCAATGCCACTAATCACCGCAATATTGGCATGATATAAATGGAATTTCGGTCTTCTATCAATTGGAGAAGCCAGATATTCGTCGCCCTCAATCACCATAATTGGTGCTGTATCGGTGATTTTCACCATGGTATCAAAACCAGCCAACTGTGCTCCAACCAAATAGTCGAAATCTTTTTGATGATAATTGAGCACGTGTAAGATCATAGAAGTAATGGTTGTTTTGCCATGACTACCTCCTATCACTACCCTGATTTTTTCTTTCGACTGCTCGTAGATGTATGCTGGATAAGAGTAGATTTTCAATCCCAATTCTTGAGCTTTCAACAATTCGGGATTATCTATACGAGCATGCATCCCCAAGATAATGGCATCAATATCTGTCGTAATACGGCTTTCATCCCAACCCATTTCGGCTGGCAATAAACCATATTTATCCAAGCGGCTTTTAGAGGGTTCGTATACCACATCATCTGAACCACTCACCTCAAAGCCTTTTTTATGTAGTGCTATCGCCAAATTGTGCATGGCAGCACCACCGACAGCAATTAAATGTATCTTCATAAACCCTCCTAACCTCCCAAAGGGAGGAACTTATTTTCAAATCCTACAAACCCAATGCCCCCCTTTTAGGGGTTGGGGTTATTTCTTTACAAACTTCGCAGCTACCCAATCACCCATCTTTTTATGGTTTTGGTAAACTAAGCCATACTGTGCTGCATGTGATTTAATGATATCTAAATCTGGGATTTCATAAAAACCACTGAATAAAATCAATCCATTCTCTTTAAGTACGGCAGCGTAGCTCTCTATCTGATCTAAAAGGATATTTCTGTTAATGTTCGCTAAAATGATGTCGAAAGTTGTTTGAGGAATTACCTCTTTACTTCCATGTAGAGAAACTAAATTTTCGATATCGTTTAACTTTGCGTTTTCGATGGCGCTTAAATAGCAAACCTCATCGTAGTCTATCGCTACAATTTCCTTTGCTCCTCTTTTTGCCGCCAAAATGCCCAAAATAGCCGTACCAGCCCCCATGTCCAATACCGAAGCATCGGCTACATCAGTTTCAAGTACATATTGCATCATCATGGTAGTAGTTTGGTGATGCCCCGTACCAAAAGCCATTTTAGGGTCAATCACTATTTCATATTGATATTGCGGCTGAGCTTCATGAAAAGTTGCCCTTACATAGCAATCATCACTAATGATCAATGGACTAAAATTCTTTTCCCACTCTTCGTTCCAATTTTGAGGTGCAATTTCCTGCACTTCATAACTCACTGCAAAATCCAGTTCTTTCACCACTTCCTTTAACTTAGCTTCCTCAAATTGATCAGCAATGATGAAGGCATCGAAACCTTTTGTAGAATCTACAAAGGAATCGAAGCCTATTTCGGCCAGTTGGCCAACTAAAAGATCTTGCTGATACTCTTCGATTGGCTCGAAGCAAAAACTTACCTGTATATAATCCATTAAGAATTTAATGCTTTAACAATGTCCGTAAAATCACGTGATTTTAATGAGGCGCCACCAATTAAACCACCATCAATATCAGCCTGTGCAAAAAGCTCAGGTGCATTTTTGGCATTACAGCTTCCTCCGTATAAAATTGTGGTATCGTCAGCAACATTTACGCCGTATTTTCCTTCAACTTTAGAACGGATAAACGCGTGGATATCCTGAGCTTGTTCTGGTGTAGCGGTTAAGCCAGTTCCAATAGCCCAAACGGGTTCATAAGCCAATACCACTTTAGCGAAATCTTCGGCACTTAAACCAAAAACACCTTCTTCAAGTTGGCTTTCAATTACATTGAAGTAACTTCCGTTATTTCTTTCGTCCAAAGTTTCACCAATACAGAAGATAGGCACTAAGTTATTTTGCAATGCCGTAACAGTTTTTTCTGCCAACAGCTGATTATTTTCAGCGAAGTATTGCCTACGCTCAGAGTGACCAATAATCACGTATTCTGCGCCTGTAGATTTGATCATTTTTGCAGAAATTTCTCCAGTATAGGCACCGCTTTCATTTTGATGGCAGTTTTGTGCACCAATTTTAACCACACCCGACGATAGTTGTGCTAGGCTATTCAAATGAATAAATGGAGCGCAGATTACCGCAATTTGGTCACCTTTTTTCTCATCTCTTACCATGTTTACAATTTCAGAGAACAACGAAACTCCTTCATTGTAGTCATTATTCATTTTCCAGTTTCCAGCAACTATTTTTTTTCTCATATCTATATTGGGGTTTTTAAGTTGTACGTTCTAAGTTATACGTTTATCATGAGCCTTAAAATCGTAATTCGTAAATCTAAAATTTAAAAGTGTCTATATTGTTTTGTAATTTCAAAGATGTGTGTGATGATTCCTCTTTCTATTTCGTCTAAAACCGTATCTCTACGCTCATAAACCTTTTCGGTAGTTTCCAACATTTTATCTAAGGCATAAACGTCGAAACCATGCGAACCGCCCCATGAAAAATCAGGGATGAAATTACGAGGGAAACCTGCTCCAAAAACATTGGCGCTTACGCCAGCTACCGTGCCTGTATTAAACATGGTATTAATCGCACATTTGGCATGATCGGCCATAATTAAACCACAAAATTGCAGTCCCGTTTTTCGGAAAGTTTCTTTATCATAGTCCCATAAGCGCACTTCTGCATAGTTATTCTTCAGGTTCGAATTATTGCTATCAGCGCCAATATTGCACCATTGACCTAATACCGAATTGCCCAAATAGCCTTCATGTCCTTTTGAGGAATAGCCCCAAATCATGGCATTGTTAATTTCGCCGCCCACTCTACTGAATGGACCTATGGTTGTTTTACCATAAATTTTAGCGCCCATTTTCACCTGAGAATCGTGACATAACGCAAACGAACCACGGATATGGCAACCTTCCCAAACCTGGCTGTTTTTTCCCAAATAAATTGGACCTTGCAAGGTATTAAAGGTAGCACATTCGGCTGTTGCACCTTCTTCTACAAAGATGTTATCGCCCAAAATGGTATTGGTACTGCTCAGTTTGGTGGAAGTTCTTCCTTTGGTAAGCAAAACAAAATCTTTTTGCAGTTCAATATCATTGTATCCAAAAATCTGCTCTGGATAGTCAATCTTTACAAAACCATACAGATAAGCAACCCTTTCCAAGCTGCTCATTGCCTCTGAATGATGGAACACAGCAGCTGATTTGTAAGCGATCACCACATCAGCTGCATGTAATACCTGACCATCTTTTAAGCTTGTTACCGCTTCAAGCAGCTCTGCATCTGGACAAATTGCTCCGTTAATAAACAGCTCCGTCTTTAACAGTGAATATTTTTTGCTTAGATAGTCTTGCGTTTGGAAGCCAAATGCCAAGTCAAGATGCTTACCCCATTTCTCTGCAATGGTTAGGATACCTACTCTTAAATCGGCTACAGGTCGCGTAAACGTTAGCGGCCTAAGTGTTAGCCATGATTTATCATCAAAAAGATTGATTGCCATAAGCAACAAAAATAAAAAAAGTCCCGGGCTTACGCTCGGGACTTTCAAAAAATATCTCTTTAGCTAAATTATTTTTTAGCGTAACGGTTTTTGAATTTATCGATACGACCTGCTGTATCAACCAATTTCATTTTACCAGTATAGAAAGGGTGAGAAGTATGAGAAATCTCTAATTTGTAAAGAGGATACTCGTTACCATCTTCCCATTTAACAGTTTCTTTAGTCTCAACGCAAGATTTTGTCAAGAAAGAATATTCGTTAGACATATCTTTAAATACAACAAATCTGTAGCTTGATGGATGCAAATCTTTTTTCATAATCTATTTAAACTTTATTTTGAAACCCCAACGTTACTTTTGCAATTTGCTGGCAAACGATACGGATGGGTGCCTCTGATCTTAATCTTTATTTTTAGAGGTGCAAATATCTAGATTATTTTCCATATAAACAACATTACAAAAGAGATATTTTTATAAAATCATTTTTAAAAAACATTGATACTTATTTTCTTACACCTGAGCGCCGTTTAACACCGTAAGCGTCACCATCAAAATATTTCTAATCAAACCTTAAAACATCGGAATACTCTCCGAAACTAAATCGGTATCAAAAACTGCACGGGCTTCACCTTGTTTAATGAAAACAGTTCCGCCCTGGCTATTATCTACATTTATGATACCATAACGTACGTTACGGAGTAAATTTCCATCTTTAACACCAGAAACAATGATACCAAAAATAGCTAAATTACTACCTTGTTTAGCTCTTACTTTGCCGTATATAGTAAAATCATTTCCCTTTCCACTAATTGCGGTAACGAGACTTGTATCTGCAGTACCGACAAAATTTTTACCAATTAACTTGATATTGTTGTCTTTATCCTGATTGAAGAATTTTACCGAAACATCAGTAAAAACCATATTCGCAGGATCTTGAGGGCGATTGCTTTTTAACAATCTCAATGGCTTAATGCCAAAAGCACCTTCAAGGTTAGGCGGATCTACCTCCTGATTTAATACAATACCCAACTTGGCTAGCGTATCTTGGTATTGCTTAGGAATAATGTCATTGATTTTCCTTGTCAACTCTTCTTTTCTAATTGTTTCAACAACTTCATTGGTATCATTATCTTTTTTACAAGCAAAGAGCATCAACATACAAAGTGCTAAAATTAAAATGGTTCTAAATCTTTTCATCTCAAAATGGTTTAAACTATGGATTAATTTCCAAACCAAAATTGAAAGTAAAAAATACGCCAACACATACCACAACAAGGTATTTTACAGTCGTTTATGAAAAAACTATTTTAATCCTTGCTGTATGGCTTTCAAAATGGCCTCGGCTCTTGATGCCACGTGCAATTTTTTGTAGATATGCTTGATGTGGGTACGCACCGTTTCGTAACTAATGAACGTTTTTTCAGCAATATCCCTATAGTTATGACCATCTACCATCAACGAAAGGATTTCTTTCTCGCGAGTGCTCAAATCGAAATCGGTATCTCCTGGCTGCACTAAAATCACGTTTTTACGCACAAAAAAGCCCATTACTTTTTGCGCAATAGAGGTAGACATTGCGCCTCCTCCTCCATAAACTTCTTTAATGGCTTCCAACTGTCTTATAGGACTATCTGTTTTAAGAATATAACCAGAAGCACCTGCACATAAGGCATTAAATATTTTATCACTATCGTTAAAAACAGTCTGAATCAACACCTTTATTTCCTGAAATTCCTCTCTGATTATTTTTGTAGCTTCAATTCCGTTTAAACCAGGCATTTCAATATCCATTAAAACAACGTCTGGCTGACTAAAATTAATATCGGCCAACACTTGATTAACATTGGCAAAGGAACCTGTGCATACAAACCCTGGCGACCCATTGATAATGGTCTGCAAGGCTTCTCTTATCAACTTATTATCCTCGAATATTGCCACCTTAATATCCATGTTTGTTTATTTTGATATCCTTAAAACTTGTAACTAAAATGAACACTGGTTCCACGGCCTAACTCACTTGATATTGCCAATTGCAGACTGATTTCTTTTGCCCTATTTTTCATATTGAGCAAACCATTCCCCTTGGTTTCTTCTTCCAGCAAAAACCCCTTTCCATTATCCCTAATGGTAACCACCAGCATTTTATGTTTAATTTCAAAGACTACCTCCAACACTTCTGCTTCACTATACTTTACCGCATTATTAATGGCCTCTTTACAGATCAAGTAAATATTTTTACGAGCCTGCATGGGCAATTTCAATTCATCCAATTTACCTGTTTTGCTAAAATTTAACCGAATTTGCTTAGCATTTGTAGTTTGGATGGCAAACTCCCTCAATCGTTCAATCAAGTCTACTAAATGATCTTGCAAAGGGTTTACCGTCCAAACAATATCATTGAGTTTAGCCACCATCTCTGTGGCATTCTCCTTAATCACATTGAGCGAATTTTCTACTTCCTTTTGTTCCCCTTGTTTAATTTGCTCTTTGGCGATATAGCTATACATGCCAATGCCGCTCAAAGTGGCCCCAACTTCATCATGCAGGTCCTGACTGATTTTTGTCCTCAGATTTGCCAATCTCAAACGTTGAAGCGCATAATAACGATAAGCAACAAAAACAATGACCAATACGCAAAGCACCAATAACAAAATATAAATTCTGGTATTGGCCAAACTTTGTTTATTCTTCGACTCTGCCAGTTCTAACTTGAAAATGGTTTTTTCATTATTAATCCCAGTCAACAATAAAGATTGTATTTGCTGGTTATTCCGTTGGTAAGTGGCCGTTTCTCTTTTTGATTTCAGCTCCAAGGTATTATTAAGCAATTGTATATCGCCATATTTACGATAGATTTTAATGGCAATCTCCAAAAACATAGCCGCATAAAAGTCATTCAGTTGTGGATATTTGCGCAACACTAAAAAGCCCTCATTTAAATCACTAAAAGCCGCCTCCTTATTTCCGTTTGCAGCTGCACACTCGGCCATACCACTGTAAGCTGTCAGTTCCACATCGAACTCATCCGCCTTGATGGCGTACAGCTTGGTAAGCTTAAAGTACTTATAGGCACTATCTACCTGCTTATTTAACAGATAAGCGTTTCCAATATTTAAAGCACCCGTTGCCATGCCCCTACCTGAATTAATTTCACGAGCTTTTTTTAAGGATAAAAGACTATAGTAAACGGCGCTATCTGGCTCATTTAACTTTTCGAAGGTCTCCGCTAAATTCCCTAAAATATGATGCGGCTTGGTTAAATCCATGTAGACCTTCTTGTAGGGAGGTTGTTTGGCAAAACTCAAAGCCTGTTTAAAAGCCATTTGTGCCTTTTGCAACTTGTTTCCGTTTAAATGAAACAAACCTATAAAGTTGTAAGAATCGGCCATGAGCACACTATCCTTTAATATTTTAGCAATATTTTCTCCTTTTAGCGACTCCTGAAGTCCTAGCAGATGTAAATTATTATAGTAGTATATTTCTGCCTGACAGGTAGTGAGATAGTAGGAAAATTGGGTAGGCTTTCTGGCACTATCTATCGAATAGATTTTATTGAGACAATATTGAGCAGAATCGTATTGATCGTTGCTCATATAGTCATAAGCTTTATTTAAAATTTGCTTTTGAATGAGCGTGCCTTCTTTTTTCTCCAAACTCTTTTGTCCGTAAATTGAACTACCCAACAACAGCAAGAAAAAAAGAAATCTATTTTTCATTTCACGAGAGTTACCGCTCCAAATAAGCCTACAAATGTTTGCAATATAAATACTTAAGCCTAAAAAACCGATACCCCATTGGGGTATTTATCAAATAAAGAGAAAATTTACTTTTTGAGCTTTTAAGTGTAACAATGCTGCCTTAAAAATTGGCTAAAAAGCCTCTAATCGTTATATTGCGAACTCACCTATTTCGAAAACCCTTAATTTTTATTCATGGAGTTATACTATTCGTTTTCTGTTCTTATTGTTCTTGCCTCGTTTTTCTCCTACCTCAATCTTCGATATCTAAAGCTGCCCTCTACCATTGGCATTATGATCATTGCCATGTTATCTTCCATCATATTGGTTGTTACTGGACATTTGTTTCCCGATACTTTTACACACTTCTCCAATCTTTTGCGAGATGTAGATTTTACCGAGGTGCTGATGGGAGCTATGCTAAATTTCCTTTTGTTTGCTGGCGCTATCCACATTAACCTTAAGGATTTAAAGGAACAAAGAGGTCCAATCGTTATTTTCTCTACGGTGAGCGTGGTTATTTCCACTTTCGTGGTCGGCGGTTTGCTATTTTACATTGCACCAATGTTTCACCTCGACATTCCATTTTTGTATTGCTTGTTATTTGGTGCTTTAATCTCCCCTACAGACCCTATTGCCGTAATGGGCGTTTTAAAGGAAGCCAAAGTAAAAAAGTCGCTCGAAACCAAAGTAGCGGGCGAATCACTTTTTAATGATGGTGTTGCCGTTGTGGTTTTTGCCGTGATTTTACAACTGACCCAAAGCAGCGACATCGATATTTCTTTTGGCAATATTTCTTGGCTTTTGATTAAAGAAGCTGCTGGTGGATTTATCGTGGGTGCATTATTAGGTATTGGCGCCTCTAACGCCATGCGCAAAATCGACGATTATAAGGTTTCCGTGCTAATTACCCTATCGGTAGTGATGGGCGGTTATTTAATCGCAAGGGCTATGCACATTTCTGGACCGCTTACCATGGTTGCTGCCGGTATTGTGATTGGTAATTATGGCAAACGAACAGCAATGTCGGTCACTACCAAAGATTACCTGAACAAATTTTGGGAGCTGATTGATGAAATTCTAAACGCCATTTTGTTTCTTTTCATCGGTTTTGAGTTATTAATTATCCCTAACATCACTAATTATTGGTTAATGGGCGGAATTAGCATTATTGTGGTGCTTTTTGCCAGGTTTATATCTATCTATATCCCTGTTAAGGTTATTCCTTTTAGGAACAAATTTAGCAAGGGAACCATTAAAGTATTGGTTTGGGGTGGCTTAAGAGGCGGTGTTTCCATTGCATTAGCCCTTTCTATTGACGAAGGCCCGCATAAGCCTGTAATTTTGGCGATTACTTATTTTATTGTGGTGTTCTCTATCATTGTACAAGGGCTTAGTGTAGGTAAAGTGGCCACCAAGGCACTTTCGAAAGAGGAAGATTAATTTTAGCCACAGATGCACAGATTAAAATAAGACTTACGAAGTTTCTAAAACTTCGTAAGTCTACAAATGGCGAAGCTGAGGGCTTTGCGTTTAAAAACTCGGTAAGGCGCTAACTAATTATTTAGAATACTTATTCCAGATTTCTAATTTAGCTTTCTGCCTCGCGATATAAGCATCAGCGATGACCTCTCCAGAACTGGAATTTTCAGCACTTTCCAATAGTTTTTTAAGCTTATCTTGGTCAACATCGGCACGATAAAGGATTTGCACCAACTTTGGAAAGTCATCTTCTACCAAATATTCAAAGGCCTTTACCAGTGCTTCACGCAAGTGGGCTTCGGATATTTCTTCGGGCAATTCAAAATCTTTGCCCACCATTTTAACTAAGGACATTCCGCTCATCTGATTTCCTGACAAAGTTCTATCAAAACACCATTGGTTGCTTTAGGATGCACAAAACAAATCAATTTGTTATCTGCACCCTTTTTCGGTTGTTCATTAAGTAATACAAAGCCTTCACGCTTTAATCTTTCCATTTCGGCATAGATATCGTCTACATCAAAAGCGATGTGATGTATCCCCTCTCCCTTTTTACTGATGAATTTGGCAATAGCGCTTTCTTCGGCAGTTGCCGCCAAAAGTTCAATCTTATTTTCGCCTACTTTAAAGAAAGCCGTATCTACATTTTCGCTTTCAACGGTTTCTGTTTTATAGCAGCTTGTTCCCAATAGCTTTTCGTACAATGCTGATGCTTGGTTCAAGTCATTCACGGCAATGCCAATGTGTTCTATCTTGTTCATATTTTTAGTCCGAAAGTCTGATATCAAAAGTAGGAAGCCAAAATGGATGCTTCATCCTAGATTGTTAAACACGCCACCTCCACCTTTCAACCCATAACTACTCCTTCTCGTTATCGGAATGTAAAAATGCAGGTTTTAACTATAGCTTCATAGCTATTATTTATAATTGTTCGGAAAGTTTTTTCGTATCTTTGTATATTAATTAAGACAAGAATTAGATAATGGAACTTCCTATTTACTTAGATAATAACGCTACTACCCCTTTAGACCCAAGGGTTTTAGAAGCTATGTTGCCTTACTTTACTTCTAAGTTTGGTAATGCAGCTAGCCGTAACCACGCTTTTGGCTGGGTGGCTGAAGAGGCAGTAGACTACGCCCGTGAACAAGTTGCTAAATTAATTGGCTGTACAGAAAAAGAGATCATCTTTACTTCTGGCGCTACTGAAGCAGATAACTTGGCCATTAAAGGTGTTTTTGAAATGTATGCAGATAAAGGTAATCACATCATTACCGCTACTACAGAACATAAAGCTGTATTGGATACTTGCAAGCATTTAGAAAAACTGGGTGCAAAAATCACTTACCTAACAGTAAAGGAAGATGGCTTAATTGACCTTCAAGAACTTGAAGCTGCAATGACTCCTGAAACCATTTTGGTATCTATCATGTATGGCAACAACGAGATTGGTGTTGTACAACCAGTGAAAGAAATTTCTGCCATTGCACACAAACATGGTGCTTTGTTCATGACTGATGCGACACAAGCTGTAGGTAAAATTCCAGTGGATGTAAATGCGGATGGTATTGACTTGATGGCTTTTAGTGCACACAAAATGTACGGACCAAAAGGTATTGGTGCTTTGTATGTACGTAGAAAAGGACCAAGAGTTAAAGTTACTGCCCAAATGGACGGTGGTGGTCATGAGCGTGGCATGCGTTCAGGAACCTTAAACGTACCAGGTATTGTTGGCTTGGGTAAAGCTTGTGAACTTTGCCGTTTAGAAATGGACGAAGAAGCAAAACGTTTATCTGCCTTACGTGATAAATTAGAAAGTGCGTTAACTCAACTTGAGGAAAGCTATGTAAATGGAAACGTAAATCACCGTTTGCCACACGTTGCCAACATCTCTTTTAAATATGTAGAGGGTGAAGGTTTGATGATGGCGATGAAAGATTTAGCAGTTTCTTCAGGCTCGGCTTGTACTTCGGCTTCACTGGAACCATCATATGTATTAAAAGCTTTAGGCCTTTCTGATGATTTGGCACACTCTTCGATACGTTTTGGTTTAGGTAGATTTACTACTGAAGAAGAAGTTGACTACGCGGTGGAAAATACCAAAAAAGCAGTTAACCACTTGAGAGATCTTTCTCCACTTTGGGAAATGTTTAAAGAAGGTATTGACCTGAGCAAAATTGAGTGGGCAGAACACTAATAAATTAGATAATAATCATATTGGCTAATTAGCTAATTAAAATAAAAGATATCATGGCATATTCAGAGAAAGTAATTGATCACTATACCAATCCTAGAAACGTTGGTACTTTAAATAAAGAAAACAAAAATGTGGGTACTGGCTTAGTTGGTGCTCCTGAGTGCGGCGACGTAATGCGCTTGCAAATTGAGGTTAACGATGAAAACGTAATTACTGATGCTAAATTCAAGACTTTTGGATGCGGTTCAGCGATTGCTTCTTCTTCATTAGCTACGGAGTGGTTAAAAGGAAAAACAATTGATGAGGCGTTAACTATCGACAATATGGATTTGGTAGAAGAGTTGGCTTTACCTCCAGTAAAAATCCACTGCTCGGTATTGGCTGAAGATGCGATCAAATCTGCTATTAACGACTATCGCGTTAAAAACGGTTTGGAAGCATTAGAATTGCCAAAATCACACCATTAATAGCGTTACGAGTTATAAGTTTTGGGTTATAGGCTCACAACTTTTAACACGCAACTCAAAACTTTAAATATCATGATTACTATAACAGATAAGGCAAAAAATAAGATAGACGACCTGATGCAAGATTCGGAATTGGGCTCTGATTACTTTTTACGTGTTTCGGTAAAAGGTGGTGGTTGTTCTGGTTTATCATACAATCTTGATTTTGATAACGAAGAAAAAACTGGCGACCAATTTTTTGAAGATCGCGGGATTAGAATAGCCTTGGACATGAAGTCATTTTTATACCTTGCTGGTACCGAACTTGATTTCTCTGATGGCTTAAATGGTAAAGGTTTTAACTTTATCAATCCTAATGCAAGCAGAACCTGCGGTTGCGGGGAAAGTTTCTCTGTTTAAGTTTTTAAAACATATTACAAAAAGTCCCGTCCCAAACTTGTGAGACGGGACTTTTTTGTTTAATGACAACTTGAGAGAGTTAAGAAATTAAATGAAGTCCTATCAACGGCAGTGCTTGGTATAGAAATTGAGCAAATTCTATCAAAAACCATTGCCCATGATTTTACAAGCGATACAATCTAACAATTTTGACGAAGCAAAACAGCAATTACTCGCTGGCGAAAAACTCGATCCTTCTATCAACATCTACACCAAAAGTCAGCTCTTTGACACCTTACTCAAAGAAAAGCAGTTCGACATCCTTACATTATTAGTAGCCGATAAAAGCGTTGAATTAGACATCTACGAATATGATAATTTCAACAACTCTATCTTCGATAGAATTTTATACAGCTTAAATACTGATGAGGATTCGTTGGCTTTTCTAGACGATTTCTTTTCAAAAGTTGAAAACATCAATGATGAAGTAGCTGGCAAAACATTACTTTCCTATTTTTTCGAGAAAGAAGCTCCCTTAGCATTCATCTCAAGTTTGGTGAATGCTGGTGCCGATGTAAATTTTAAGAACAATGCCGAAGAAGGCTATTTACACCAAGTAGCCAAAACCTATGCAAGAAATGCCGAACTGCTAATCAGCTATATTGTATTTCTAACGGAACAAGGACTAGAGGTTAATGCTGAAAATATTGTAGGACAAACGCCTTTACATTTAGCGATTGATTTGAATAGAAAAGAATTGGTAGCGCCTTTGCTTGAAGCGGGTACCGATCCGAGTCAGGTAGATAAAAAAGGGAAGAGTAGTTTCTACCTAGCCGTTGCCGAAAAGCTTGATGCAGAATTGTATCAGCTATTAAGCCAATACGGAAGTCCAGATTTTAACCAGCTCAACAAAGATCAGGTAAGTCTATTTTTCGAATATGTACGCATGATTTACAGCAGCAGTGAAAGAGAACTTCAACTGTTGGCCGAGCTTTTAAAAGATGGTGCGGATCCATATCAAGCGAACACCTATTACGGAAGAACAACTACTCCCATAGATTTAATTGCAGAGAAAAAATCGGAAATACTGCAAACCGTGCTTGCCAATGGGAACATTGACGTTAACCGACAGGATGATGAAGGGAACACGCTTTTACACAAGGTTTGTGCCTACAATGTGAACTACGAAGCGGATAAAGCAAAAGAAACTTATCGGAAAGTGAAGTTACTGCTGGAAAACGGTGCCGATAAAAACATCACGAACAATAAAGACCAAACGGCTTTGGCGCTTGCCAGCGATGATAACCTGAAAATTAAAACGGTTGAATTGTTGATGCGATAGTGATTTGGTTCATTCGTTCACTTGTTCATTGGTTCATTAGGCTATTGATCATTCAAAATTTAAAAATTTACTTATTTAATATTTCCATCTTATGTCGATGTCATTTATCATTGCCTGCGAATCAGGAAAACGAAAAATAGCCGAGCTATTACTTAGCAACGGAGAAGCAGATCCAAAATATACGGATGAGAAAGGAAGAACAGCGCTTCATTATGCTGCCCATCATGGCTTTTTAGACTTGGTTAAAATGTTGCTCGATCATGGTGCCGATATCAACTACGAAGACCAAGCTGGAGAGACGCCTTTATATTTTGCATTGCTACAAAAGCAGAAACAAACGGTTTTGTATCTTTTAGAAAATGGTGCAAGTACCACAATTAGAGACCATAAAGGCAATAGCTTATTGCATTTGGCCGCGATTTACGGACAAGTAGAGGTTTTGGATAAATTATTAACCACTGATTTATCGGTAGACAATGGCAACAACCTTTCGGAAACCGCCCTACTATTAGCCGCTGGAAACCGAAATCGCCAAATTATTGAAATGCTTTTGGCTAAAGGAGCCGATGTAAACACAACCGATAAACAGGGCAATTCGCCTTTACTGGTAGCCGTTGCTTCGAAAAACCTACCCATAGTTGAACTATTACTCCAAAACGGCGCCGACATTAACCACAGCAATCATAACGGAGAAAATGCGCTCTTACTTGCTTGTTATGATACCAATAGGATGATGATTAAACTTTTGGTAGAAAATGGTGCCGATGTACTGACAACGAATAAAAATGGATTGTCGCCAATTTGGTATGCTTGTGCACATAATCAAAAAGAAATTGTGGAACTTTTCTTGGATAACGGCGTTGATGTAAATTATGCCAAGCCTGTTGTCCCATCAGATCATTCGATGTCATCGTACCTTGATTGGGTAGAAACGGCTACTAATTTAAGTAACGACGCCAGCTTCACCCTTAATAATAGCTACAGTTATGGCGGTGAAAGTTTAATGCACGTAGCGGCAAAAAGTGGCCACATCAGCATGATTAAATTATTGCTCAACAAAGGAGCCAACATTAACGTACAAGATGAGAGCGGAAATACTCCGCTACATTATGCAGCGGCCAATGGCAAAAAAGATATGGTAGCACTATTATTAGAAAACCAAGCTGACCCGACAATAGTAAATACCAAAGAGCAAAAAGCGATTGATTATGCCAACATCAAAGGCTTTAATGAAATTACTGAATTACTGCTTAAGTATGGTCCAGCCAGTGCAATAGCTAAAACTTCAAACGCCATTCCTGCAACAGCCCATACCAACAATGCCACCGACAAAAAACAAGCCTTATTGGATTTAAAGGAGTTACTAGACGCGGGAATTTTAACACAGGAAGAGTTTAATTCAGAAAAAACAAAAATCCTTCAAGGAAGCTAGATATTAAATAAAAAATCCCGTTCTGTCCCGTCCCGCAAGTGCGGGATGCGGGACGGAACGGGACTTGTTTGTCATCAGTAGGCTTCAAAAACTTTATTACCGAAGATATCTACCTTATAAGTTCCAATCTTTTTGCCATTTCCATCTTCTACTACTTCGTTACCCCATGCGTCCTTTTTATAAACTCGAAGCACTTGTCCTGATTCATCTTCCAAGACATCATTACCTGCGTCATCTTTCTTGAAATTCCCAATCTTATTTCCCCTCTCATCCTCTGCTATGGGATTACCAAAAGCATCTTTTTTCCTCACCAGCTCTACCGGTCCGTAACGTCCACGAACAATGTCCTTTTTATTTTTTTTAAAAGCTTCGTCATCTCCATCTTCAACTTTATCATTACTGAAGATATCCTTCTTAAAAACTTTCCAATGCCCTTTCCCATCGTCTATTACATCATTCCCAAAAACATCTTTGCTAAATTTAATCACTAACATCCCTCTCACATCTACAATGAAGGTATTGCCAAAAATATCCTTCTTAACTTCACCTAGCATGTTACCACGTTCGTCTTCTATCACTTTATTGCCGAAAATATCCTTCTTTTTCATCAGTTTAATTCTACCATAAGCATCTTCAACAACATCGTTCCCGAAAACATCTTTCTTGATTTTACCCAATATAATGCCTCGCCCATCCTCTATCACCGTATTTCCGGAATGATCTTTCTTATAGACCCATTCTCCCGATTTATGGTCTGTTTTTAAGAAACTGCCTAAGTAGATGTCTTGGGCAAAGGCTAGGTTTAAACAAAACGTTAAAATACCAGTCAACAACATTGCTCTAAATGTTGTTAGTATCTGCCCCGTTGAATGGGGAGATACCTCCATTTTGTAATTTTTCATGATTCAAGTTTTTATTTGTGTGTAACTCAAGTTAATCATTTATGAAGCAATTACCTACCGCGTCGCTCATGTATCAATTATTTTATTAAACCGTATATCTCATTTTTTACCAACAATCATCAATTCATTTTGTATTATTAGTTACAATGCTTTATCATTGTCGGTTAAAACCCACCAAACAGTAAATGTAACATGGTAACATTCAACGAATTTTCTACCGTACCCTCGCTATTACGCAATGTTGTGCAGCATATCCACTCGCCTGATACCACCTTTTTGATTCATAAAAAAGGGGCTGAATGGGAGGAAATATCATTTAAGGAAACTTTGGCAAAGGCTGATGCTGTTGCTGCTTTCTTCCTTGAAAAAGGCATTGTTAAGGGTGACAGATTAGGGTTGATGATAGAAAATTCGCCTGAATATGTTTTTTATGACCAAGGTATACAGCAAATTGGCGTCATCAACGTTTCTATTTACCCTACCCTTTCTGAGCAGGAAGTTGCTTACATTATCAACGACTCTGGCATTAAGGCTATTTTGGTTGGAAATCCATTTTTATTTAAGAAAATCGTAAAAGTTGCGGAGAACTGTAAGGAGCTTAAATACATTATTCCTGCCTTTGCAGATTTTGGCAAAATTGCGATTCCTGAGGATTTAAATATTGAAGTGATCGATTATCAAGATATTTTAAACAGACCTGTTAGCGATACTGAAAAAGCCACCATTGACCAAATGCGCAGCGAGGTAAAACCAATGGATGTTTCTTCATTAATTTATACTTCCGGTACTACGGGAACACCAAAAGGTGTAATGCTTACCCATAACAACTTTGTAGAGAATGTGAAAGTATGTTTGGAGCAGATTCCTGTGATTGACGAGACTGAGACTTTTCTCTCGTTCCTACCTTTATCTCACGTATTTGAACGTACT
>NZ_JAELTX010000290.1 GCF_016429065.1 Pedobacter sp. ASV17 | reverse complement strand
CCTATCTACTGCGCACGCGAATGCAAAAGATGCCGTACAAACACATTGCAGCGCATCTGAACAAGACGGAACTAGCCTGTCGTTTACACTACCACCAGCTCTCCCATGGAAGCAACCGGCGGAAACGTACGGCTTCACACTCGTCTGGTTCAGACAAGTCTCCGACGCTGGCAGTATCGGCGCCAAGTCCCAATTTTGACCGAATCTCAAGATCGATATCGCCGCCACGCCGTTTCGACAGATATGCGATGACTCCGCCACAGCACGACGTCCAGCTTCCAAGCATGGTGGCCAACAACTCGCCAAGAGTTCCGACCATTTTGCCCAAGCCAGCATCTATGCCGTTGGACTCTCGCTCCGGATCTCCCCTTGGATACCCTCCTGCCGTTCCTGAATACCAGCATACCACTCTGCCACCGGTGACATTTCGCCGCGAATCATCTATGCCTACCATGACGCCTCCCCTGCGCCTCGAGTGTTCGCCGATGCCATTTCCTTCTGCAGTGGCTCATACACCAGCAC
>NZ_JAELTX010000289.1 GCF_016429065.1 Pedobacter sp. ASV17 | reverse complement strand
GACGACTATCGGCGGCTGGAGGCGAGAGGTTCAGACTTGATCGGAGAATAAACAGTCTGATACCCTATTGCCGCTTTGTGTAATAAGCGGACGCCGGAATCGAGGCCCGGCGGTTGGAGTCGAGTAGCCGGGCGAAATGTGTTGGTGTTACAGCGGGAGGTTTTCTTTGACAGGGTCGCAGTATGGCGTTTGATGTGAAAGAAAAAATAGATTTGAGGCGACGGGACGTTGGCAAGGGTTAAAAGGATAGAGAGACGGCCGGAATACTTCCCCGACGAGGCGAAAACGCTCAGGGCATGTGGCACATGAAGTAGAGTGCGGCTGGATCAACGGAGACGGCCGTGGGCGGGAGTGGCAGACAAAGAACTGGAGATGATGGGATGGTTGGGAGAGGTGTTGCCGAGAATAAGAGAAACGAAAAGGTTTGCCAAGAAGCTCGTTTACCCTCCACTAAATTCTAAGAAGAAATGCAAAAGACGAGGCGGAGGAGGCAAAGGAGAGAGTGGGAAACGAAGCAAACGGA
>NZ_JAELTX010000288.1 GCF_016429065.1 Pedobacter sp. ASV17 | reverse complement strand
CGCGAGAGCCGCCGTGGCGTTGAGTCGTAACAGGGTGTTGAAGAGGCACTATCTACGTTCGGGAAGGCGGGAAAGGCGGGAGACGACGACGATCTCATGGCTGTAGGGGTGAGCGTGCCGTCCTGGCTTCACATTCGAGTTTTTTTTTTCTTGGCCCAATACAGTAGTACTTACATGGGAAGTGGCGATGATGTTTTTGGTCGCCGGACAGTAATAAGTGGCTCACAAGACAAATTTCTAGAAGCGGGAGGTGGTGAAGGTGGGCTAATACTAAAAGATTAGGCGACGAAGTAAAGGTAGGCTCTATGTACATACTAACGAGTAGGTAAGGTACTTGACAGGAAAGTGACCTCTCACACACAAAGTATGTATGATGTTCCTAGACCACTTTGCCTCCCACCCTCCCCATATGTACGTGATGATTCTGTGCATATGTACATGCATCTACTTTTGTTAGATGAAGGGAATTCTGTAACTGGAGACAAGTTACTTCGTACATATGATCAGATTATAATCTGATAAC
>NZ_JAELTX010000287.1 GCF_016429065.1 Pedobacter sp. ASV17 | reverse complement strand
AGCATGAATGTGTCGTTGATGAATGGTTGTCAGAGGAGGCAAAAGGTTAGCAGCACCCACCGTTGGACCTTAATAACATAGCTCCATTACCCACTTTGAAGTCACACCCGCCGACCGACCCACGTCTTTTATCCCAGCGACCTTTTACCTACTCATGACAAAACCACCATCATCAAACTTCGCCATCTCTACAATGAGGCCTACATAACAGCGCAACCATGGAAAAGGACACACCTGGCCAGACAAGCGAACCCATCCGCTTCCGCACAGGCAAGAAGCGCAAAGGCTTTCGCCAACGCGCCGCCGCCGCCGCCGATGACGACGATACTGCCGTAGAATTACACGCGACACCACCCCCAGCACCACAAACGGACGTCGATGGCGAACCGGCATCAGCCGCCGCCGCAGTTGCTCCTGAAGGCGAAGACTCCGCCATCCAAGCAGCCCTGAAGCTCCGCAATGCGCGCAAGAGCAAGTTTCGAGGAGGAGTAGGCTTCTCAGCAAACGGCGCCACGACCGAGAG
>NZ_JAELTX010000286.1 GCF_016429065.1 Pedobacter sp. ASV17 | reverse complement strand
ACATTTGTCAACAGTGCGGTCTGTTTGGATACAAAGGCTACTGTCAGACGTGCAAGAGTACACGCGAGGTGACCAAGATGACGATGCCATATGCTGCCAAGCTTCTGGTACAGGAGCTTATCAGTATGAATGTCGGAGTGCGACTGCAGTTGGAGGATGAGTTTCCCCATCCCAAGTGAACGCTGCGTTGAGCGGTAGTGCTAGCACAGGATAGACTCTGTTGGCAAAAGTGTACAGTATTTTCGCTTGTAATGTGTAACATTATGGTGCATATCATAATATATAGAAGGGGTAAAGAAGACGGCAGGTTCGAAACATGGGCTGATGAAGAAATATATATTCTAGAAACAAAACAAACAAATGATTCATGACGTCGTTAGTCTATGCAAGCTCGTGGAAGTAGCCTGTTTTATATCCCAAATCTACCAAAACCAATTATCAACAGCTTCACTCAGCTCTTGTTCTTCTTTGCAGCCCCCGCGGCCTTGACAGTCTTTAAGCCGCCAGTATTTACCTCAAACTC
>NZ_JAELTX010000285.1 GCF_016429065.1 Pedobacter sp. ASV17 | reverse complement strand
CACCGAGATCTACACACCGGCTCAGTCGTCGGCAGCGTCAGATGTGTATAAGAGACAGCCCCCGCTGACCTCGCCTGGCCTCGAGTGGCATGGATTATGTGTAAAGAGAACGGAGAAGCAACCGTGAGGTGCCTTTCACTTATAAACAGCAAGGCTGCAATGCATAGGTCGCCAGCACTACTCAGCCTTGTTCAATATCGCGCAGTAAGATATGCCTCGGTTCAATACTAAGACTTGGCGCTAACGCGGCCTTATTCGTATCCACCTCCGAAAAGCTATAAATGCGTCACTGCTGCCTTGCCTGGATTTATGAGCGATTGTACTTATTGACACTACAACGTTTCCACTCGGTCCAGTGATTTTACACATCTTGTTATAACAATTGTCATTCATTGTTACAGTTTTATAGTCACTGCCAAGAAACGCCCTAGATCAGCTGTCTCTTATACACATCTCCGAGCCCACGAGACGAATTAC
>NZ_JAELTX010000284.1 GCF_016429065.1 Pedobacter sp. ASV17 | reverse complement strand
GTATTAAATTAATCCCGTCAATACTCTTCGCAGCTACTAGTTTATGTTTATCAAAAGTAACTGCTCGGCGCAACAATTTACCAAGCAAGTACCACACTGGGTCAAATGCAGATACATGCGAGTCGTCAAAACACTGGAGTTGGTAATTGTTGTCAACAAAGAAAATCATAAATTGTCATACTAGTAAAAACTTATATAAATGCCATGTCACATCGTATATCTAGTTAAAAGGCTCCATGCCTCAATTCCATGGGTATCATACCAGCCTCGCAAATCCGATTCGCCTGTTCCACACTGCCGCCAAAGTGAGCAAGACATGCCATAGGTAACAATTATGAGCTTCTTCTGCCATATGGCTCAAATGGAAATATCCCTGCCACAATGGCTGCAACGAAGAAAATGCAGGCGCAGACATAGAGAGGAGCCGAAGTTGACGTGTCAGCTGTGGCTGCCACAACAGCAGACAAGATACCCATGATACGGTTGACAGCGACAGCGATACCATTACCAGTGCCACGGTGAGCAC
>NZ_JAELTX010000283.1 GCF_016429065.1 Pedobacter sp. ASV17 | reverse complement strand
TTGCACAGCAGGCGTCCGCAGCAGTACACCGATGCTCTGTGCAAGAAGGCGACCTACCGCACCGTGTGGGTGTCATTATTGAGACATTTTGGTCCTTCAAGCACCTCCTTCCACGAATTGAAATTGGCCCCCGCGCGTGGCCGGGGAGGCTGAATGTGGGAGTAACGTATTGGTGTCTGGATGTGTTTAAGAATTCGCTGCATAAAGCGCAAAAGAGCGCCGAGGGCAACCGGAGACACAGCAGTAGACCGCAGGAAGGTGCAAGTATGTTTTCTCCTCTCCTTTACTTTAATTAGTCATCATCTAAATATACATGGGACTCGCTTTTCGACTAACACGTATTTCTCAAAACAGATCAAAGCAACGCACAAGCAGGCATATCGACTTCTCTATTATCGCCAACAATTCAACTACAGCCGCAACCACAGAACCAGCAGGCACAACAACAGCCAACTTTACAACACCAACAGCAGCAGCAACAACAACAACAACAACAACAACAACAACAACAACAACAACAACAACAA
>NZ_JAELTX010000282.1 GCF_016429065.1 Pedobacter sp. ASV17 | reverse complement strand
GTCCTCGGCGATGCAAATGGCCTGAAGCTGCTCGCCAGTGCCGGGGATGACCTCAGCAGGGGCGGAGCAGCGCATGTTGAAGGTATCGCCGAGGGCCTTGGCGACGATGGCAATGTCTTCCTCAGCGACGCCGAAAGAGGCAGCGGCCATGCCGACCTGGGTGATGAAGTAGGTCATCTCGGCGTTGTCGAGGTTCATGAACTTGTGAACATTGTACATGGAGGCATCGCCCTCGTAGGCGGGGAAGCCGGCCATGCCCTGCTTGCTGCAGCCGAGAAGAGCACCGAAGAACTGGTACAGATGGGTGAGGAGGAAGCTGGAGAAGAAGAAAAGAGTTGTGTGAGTATTTGTTGGTTTTCATTTTACTGGGAGCAGGATTGTATATGGGAAAAGAGATACTTACAACTGCTTGGAGTCCTCAGAGTTGGCAGGCTTGTTGTTCTTGAGGGGCTCGGCACCGCCGTCGTCGAGGAAGTTGACGCAGGCAGGCTCGCCGCCGCGGTTGGTCGACTTGAGCTCACCGTTGAAG